>JAFMQT010000150.1 GCA_017354515.1 Nocardia sp.
ATCGGCGAATATTTCCGACCGATTGGCTGGAACGCTTCATCGTAGGTTTGTTGTTCGCGGTATCGGTGGGCGGGGTATTCCTGCTCACCGGAGCAGTACTCTCATCATTGCTGGTAGGAGTGCTGGTCGCGGTCGTAGCACTGGGTGTTGTGACAATGCTGTAGCCGGTCGGCGAACCGACCGGCTACAGTGTGTGCGCGAAATCCGGAGAAACCGTACGGTCCTCGTCGCTCACTTCCGCCGGAACAATTTGTTGCCCAACCAGACCACCGGATCGTATTTCTGATCGGCCACCCGCTCCTTCATCGGGATGAGGGCGTTATCGGTGATCTTGATATGTTCCGGGCAAACTTCCGTGCAACATTTGGTGATATTGCAGTAGCCGAGGCCGAACTCGTCCTGCGCCATATCCCGCCGGTCGGCCACATCCAGCGGATGCATCTCCAACTCGGCCACCCGCATCAGATAGCGCGGGCCTGCGAAGGCGTTCTTGTTGTCCTCGTGGTCGCGCACCACATGGCAGGTGTTCTGGCACAGGAAGCATTCGATGCACTTGCGGAACTCCTGCGAACGCTCCACATCGACCTGCTGCATCCGGTAGTCGCCCGGTTTCAGATCGGCCGGCGGAGTGAAAGACGGGATCTCCCTGGCCTTCTGATAGTTGAACGACACGTCGGTGACCAGGTCCCGGATCACCGGGAAGGTGCGCATCGGGGTGACCGTGATGACCTCGTCGGTGGTGAAGGTCGACATCCGGGTCATGCACAGCAGTCGCGGACGGCCGTTGACCTCGGCCGAACACGATCCGCACTTACCGGCCTTACAGTTCCAGCGCACCGCCAGATCCGGCGCCTGGGTGGCCTGCAGCCGGTGGATGATGTCGAGCACCACCTCGCCCTCGTTGACCTCGACCGTGAAGTCCTGCAGTTCGCCGGATCCGTTGTCACCGCGCCATACACGGAAGTGGGCGTCGTAACCCATTGTCACTCATCCCCTTTCGCGGGTGATTCGGCGGCCGCGGGGTGGGTGGCGATCTCCGCCGGGGTGAAATACTTCTCCAGCTCACCCAGTTCGAACAGTGCGATCAGGTCCTCGCGCATCGGGATCTGATCCTCCTTGGTCACCGTCACTGGTGGGACCGTGCGATCGCCGCCGGCCGGGGCGGTGCGGCAGACCAGGAGTTTGTTACGCCAATCGGCGTCCATCTTGGGGTGGTCGTCGCGGGTGTGACCGCCGCGGCTCTCGGTGCGCAGCAGCGCGGCCTGGGCCACACATTCGCTGACCAGCAACATATTCCGCAGATCCAGCGCCAGATGCCAGCCCGGATTGAACTGGCGGTGCCCCTCGACGGTGACCCCGTCGTAGCGCTCGCGCAATTCTCCCAATCGCACGATGGCCTGCTGGAGTTCGTGCTCCTTGCGGATGATGCCGACCAGGTCGTTCATGGTCTGCTGCAGATCGGTGTGCAGGGTGTACGGGTTCTCGCCGGAACCCTCCGACGGCGGATCGAACGGGGACAGCGCCAGTTTCGCCGCGGCCTGGATATCGTCGTCGGAGATCTGCGGACGTTTCGCCAGGCCCTCCACATAGGTGGCGGCGCCCAGTCCGGCCCGCCGGCCGAAGACCAGCAGATCCGACAGCGAGTTCCCGCCCAGCCGGTTCGAGCCGTGCATACCGCCGGAACACTCACCGGCGGCGAACAATCCGGGCACGGTGGCCGCACCGGTATCGGGATCGACCTCGATTCCGCCCATGACGTAGTGGCAGGTCGGGCCGACCTCCATCGGTTCGGAGGTGATGTCCACATCGGCCAGTTCCTTGAACTGGTGATGCATGGACGGCAGCCGTTTGAGGATCTCGGCCTGCGGCAGGCGCGAGGCGATATCCAGGTAGACACCACCGTGTTCGGTGCCTCGCCCGGCCTTGACCTCCTCGTTGATCGCCCGCGCGACCTCGTCGCGAGGCAGCAGATCCGGTGTGCGGCGGGCGGAGTCGTTGTCCTTCAGCCACTGATCGGCCTCGGCCTCGGTTTCGGCGTACTGGCCCTTGAACACCGCGGGGATGTAGTCGAACATGAACCGCTTGCCCTCGGAGTTCTTCAGAACTCCGCCGTCACCGCGCACCCCCTCGGTGACCAGGATGCCCTTGACGCTCGGCGGCCAGACCATACCGGTCGGATGGAACTGCAGGAACTCCATATTGATCAACGTGGCCCCGGCCCGCAGCGCCAGCGCGTGACCGTCGCCGGTGTACTCCCAGGAGTTCGAGGTCACCTTGTAGGACTTGCCGACACCGCCGGTGGCCAGCACCACCGCCGGGGTCTCGAAGAGGACGAACCGCCCCGACTCCCGCCAATACCCGAAGGCACCAGAGATGGCATTGCCATCCTTGATCAGATCGGTAATGGTGCACTCGGCGAAAACCTTGATCCGCGCCTCGTAGTCGCCGGTAGCGGCGAAATCCTCCTGCTGCAGCGAGACGATCTTCTGCTGCATGGTCCGGATCAGTTCGAGGCCGGTGCGGTCGCCGACGTGGGCCAGACGCGGATAGGTGTGACCGCCGAAGTTGCGCTGGCTGATCCGCCCGTCCGCGGTCCGATCGAACAGTGCCCCATAGGTTTCCAGTTCCCAGACGCGGTCGGGTGCCTCCTGCGCGTGCAGTTCGGCCATCCGCCAGTTGTTGAGGAATTTGCCGCCGCGCATGGTGTCGCGGAAGTGGGTCTGCCAGTTGTCCTTCTCATTGGCGTTACCCATCGAGGCGGCGCAGCCGCCCTCGGCCATGACGGTATGTGCCTTGCCGAACAGCGATTTACACACCACCGCCACCGACAAGCCACGTTCGCGAGCCTCGATCACCGCGCGCAGTCCGGCGCCACCGGCACCGATCACGACGACGTCGTATGTGTGCCGCTCGACTTCAGGCATGAAACGAATACTCCTGCGAGATCAATGATGGTTCCGTGGGCCGGTATCAGCCGACGATCCGCGGATCGGAGATGGTTCCGCTGGCGACGAGCATCACGTAGAAGTCGGTGATAGCGAGTGTCGCGAGCGTGGTCCAGGCCAATTGCATATGCCGGGTGTTCAGGCGCGATACCTGGGTCCACAGCCAGTACCGCACCGGATGCGCGGAGAAATGCTTGAGCCGGCCTCCGGTGATGTGGCGGCACGAGTGGCACGAGAGCGTGTACGCCCAGAGCAGCACGACGTTCGCCACCAGGATGAAATTGCCCAGGCCGAGACCGAATCCACCGCCCCTGCCGTGGAAGGCCATGATCGCGTCATAGGTGTTGACCAGGGAGACGATCACTGCGATATAGAAGAAGTAGCGGTGCACGTTCTGGATGATCAACGGCAGTTTGGTCTCGCCGGTGTATTTGCCGTGCGGCTCGGCCACCGCGCAGGCCGGCGGTGAGAACCACACTGCCCGGTAATAGGCCTTGCGGTAGTAGTAGCAGGTCAGCCGGAACAACAGCAGGAACGGCAGGACCAGGAAACCGAGCGGGATCCAGATCGGCAGATGGCCGACCCAGTGCCCGAAATGGCTCGAGCCCTCGACGCACGAGGTACTCACGCACGGTGAATAGAAGGGGGTCAGATAGTGGTAGTCGCCGACCCAATATGCCGTGCGCACAAAGGCTCGGACGGTTGCGTAGATGATGAATGCGGCCAGGCCCAGCACCGTCATCAGCGGTGGCACCCACCACCTGTCGGTGCGAAGGGTGCGGGTCGAAATCGCCGCGCGGCCTGTGCTGAAAACTCCCGTGCCCGATTCTGGGGCGCGTGTCGGTGCTGCGGTCACTGCAAGCTGCCTCGCTGGTCTACCCCGTGGAACGTCATCGTTACCTCCGGCGTCGAATGTGATGCTGAGCACCATACGACAACCGCGCTATGACGATGTGTCGGGCGGGCAAGATCGACCGTTCGCGCACCCTATGATCTGCACCACATTTTTCCGGTGTGGCTTGTGACCGCGCCCGGGGTGAATCGTCGGCTACTCGGGCGGCTGGTGCGGTGCCACCGGTGGTGGCGGCTCGGCAGACGACAGCGCCGTCGCGGTGATACGGGACAACCCGGGCGGCGCCGTGCGGACGGTGAATATTCGGTTATTTCAGGGTGGCTGGGGGTCGGCCGCTATGTGGTGCGCGGGCGGGAGTGGAATCCGAGGCCTTCGTCCTGTGCGCCCATCCACGCCGCCTCGTCGGACTTGCTGTCCGGCACGTAGATGACGTCCTGCGACCGGCGGGCGGACAGTTCCGGCGGTGGGGCCTGTTCGATGTCCTCGGCATCGATGGCGAGCCGTTCGACGTCGTTCTCCAGGCGGCGGACCGAGTTGGCGTCCCCGTAGTGGGAGCGCAACGTCTCGACGCATTGCCGAAGCTGTCCGACCGCGAAGCGCAGTTCGGCCATATCGCCACGTGTCATCGAAACCTCCTAGGTGCGGGCGGGCCGGCGTAGGCGATCGAGCTCTCGGCAAGATCAAACTTGTGACGGACCGCACATCGTGATCTACAACACAGTACGTCAGAATTCGCGTTCGGACCCGTGGAGGCGCAAGACGAATGCGCGATCAGGAGAATATAAGGAAATATCTGTCAATTAGTAGATACACCTAGATAGATGTCGCGACGAGCGTCTACAGGAAAATCTAGCAATATCGTCGATGTTTACTAGATAGTGTTAGATTTGCCGATGGAGCTACACGGCCGATGCATACATGCTGGTAGACAGCAATATTCGGCACCGATATCCGGCAGCTGAGGGGAGCGGCCGACTACTGCACGCCGCGCAGATAACGTCCGAAGTGCGGCACGGTGAAACCGATCGTGCCCCGCTCGGCGGAGTAGATCAGTCCCTTCTTGATCAGGCCATCCCGCGCCGGCGACAGTGAGGCCGGTTTGCGGCCCAGTTCCTGGGCGACCGAGGCGGTCGGTACCGGTCCGTCATCCCCTGCCAGATCGGCCATCGCGCGCATATATTCCCGCTCGGCCGGGGTGGCTCGTTCGTAGCGGGAACCGAAGAAGCCGACCGCCAGCTCCTCTTCGGCGGCCGGCGCGGCCAATTCCACATCCTCGGCGCCGATCGGGCTGCGCTCGGCCACATCCCAGGTGGCCTTGCCGTACGCCTGCACGAAATAGGGGTAGCCATCTGCCTTGTCGTACAGCGCCTTCAGCGCCTCCTCGGTGTATTCGACGTCCTCCCGGGCGGCCGGCGCGATCAGTGCGTGGTCGGCGAAGTCGCGATCCAGGCGATCGATGCGGTGATAGCCGAACAGTCGCTCGGAATAGCTCTTGGAGGCCGACAGCACCGCCGGCAGATGCGGCAGGCCCGCGCCGACCACGATCAAAGGCGCTGCCTCCTGGCTCAATTCGTGGCAGGCGCCGCAGATCGCGGAGATATCGGCCGGTCCCAGATCCTGCATCTCGTCGATGAACAACGCGATACCGACGCCGATATCGCGAGCCAGCTGGGCGGCCTCGAGCAGCAGTTCCACCAGATCGATCTCGATATCCCCGGAATCGGCCCGGCCGGTGACCGCCGGGACGTCGATACCGGGCTGCCAGCGCTCACGCATCCCCTTGTCGGCGGTGGCGCGCAGGGCGAACGCCTTCAGAATGCCGAGGAAGTCGTCGACCATCTCGGGATTGCGGTGCGCGACCGCGATCTGGCGCACGGCCATGTGCAGTGCCGAGGCGAGCGGCCGGCGCAGATCCTGATCCGGGCGTGCCTCGAGTTTGCCGGTGCCCCATCCGCGCGAGCGGGCCGCCGATCGAAGTTGATTGAGCAGCACGGTCTTTCCGACTCCGCGCAGGCCGGTGAGCATGACACTGCGTTCCGGGCGGCCGCGCGAGATGCGCTCCAGCACGATTTCGAAGGTGTCCAGCTGTTTGCCTCGGCCGGCCAGCTCGGGTGGACGTTGGCCGGCGCCCGGGGCATACGGATTCCGCACGGGGTCCATGCCCTCATATCGTAGGGCCCGCACAGGGAAATCTGGGGATGTATACGGGATGTCCTAGATTGGACTATCGCAGCCGATGATCATTCCGCCGCAGCTAGGCGAATCGATTCGGTAACGGAGCCGATGCTGCGGATAACGGATCGTGACCCCCCCTATCAGATGGTGATAGATCCTATGAAATCGGGGGTGGTAACAGTGATTTGGCGGTATCGCGGGAACACGCCACGCTGTCGAGTGGACAACATCACTCTCCCGTCGTAACCTCATCGTGACTATGCGGAGTAAGTCGCTTCACAGAGGAGTGGCCCGCATGGACACCGCCACATCGGCAGGAGAGTGGGCAGCTCGAATGCCGAGCCGGGGACCCAGGTTCCTGGGGTGAATCCCCCGAGGCCACAAGGCCGACGGGGTAGGGCCGATCTTCCCGGCCCGAACCCGACAGCTAACCCGGCAGGCGGCGTTGGGCAAGGAAGAAACAGGAGACTCAGGTCGGTGGGTAAACACAGTCTGCAGCGAGAATCGAAGCTGCCGGGTTCGGTGAAGGGCGCTCTGGCGTTCGGCGCGATCGCAGCCACAACCGGCGCTTTCCCAGCTGTTCAGTCGATGGCGGCCACCATCAACGTCCCCGGCGTCGGCAATTTCGATGTGCCGGTGGGTAATCAGTACGACAAGCAGGTCAGCCAGGCCAACCAGGCGCTCGCGGATCACGCCGATCAGATCAAGGGTGTTCAGCAGGCGCTCAAGGCGCAGCCGCTGAACCACGGCCCCGCGCTGCCCGGTCTCCCCGGTCAGCCGGCGACGCCCGCGCAGCCGGGCGCGCAGAACCCGATGTCGATGTTCGGCCAGGACAACAACACGGCCGGCAACGTCGCGCTGACCGCCGCGCAGAGCAAGATCGGCGCCGACTACGTGTGGGGCGCCTCCGGTCCGTCGAACTTCGACTGCTCCGGTCTGGTGCAGTGGGCGTACAAGCAGGCCGGAATCAAGCTGCCGCGCACCAGCTTCGAGCAGTCGCACGTCGGCCGCCCGGTCGCGTACCAGGATCTGAAGCCCGGTGATCTGATCATCCAGGAGGGCGGTGGTCACGTGGCCATGTACGCCGGCGATGGCAAGATCCTGCAGGCGCCGCAGTCGGGTGAGACCGTCAGCTATGCGCATCTGAACCCCAACTCGATCGTCACCGCACGTCGAGTGGCCTGATTTCCGCAGCACTCGCACGGCCCGGTGGGGATCCGCCGGGCCCTGTGAGGAGCGAAAGTGGAACAGGCACAACCAGCTACAGCACGGGTCGACTCCTGGACCTGGGCTGTCCGGCTGTTCAAAACACGGTCCGCTGCGGCTACCGCATGCCGTGGCGGTCACGTGCGTGTCAACGGCACGGCCTGTAAGCCCGCACACCAGATCAAGCCTGGGGACCAGGTGCGGGTTCGGACCGGCGGCGGTGAACGCGTCGTCGTCGTGGTCCGGCCGATCGCCAAACGCGTCGGCGCATCTGTTGCCGCGCAATGCTTCATCGATAACAGCCCGCCCCCACCGGCACCGGAGATCGTCGCCACCATGCCCAGGCGCGATCGCGGTGCCGGTCGGCCTACCAAGCGGGAGCGGCGGGAAACCGATCGTCTAGTCGGCCGTGACCGATAGCTCCGGTGTGGCGGCCTGCCACAGCTGCCGCAGCCGCCGCGCGAGTCGAGCGGTATCCCCGGACGAGTCCGCCGACGTGTACTCGCCCGGGTGATAATCGACCGCGAGCAGCACCGGCTCCGGCCGCTGCAGTACCGCCGACAGCACCGCCATCCCCCGCGCGGCATCGAAGGCGGTGATTCCGGCCGAACGCATTCGGGCCGCGGCGTCATCGGACCGGGTCAGGCCGTAATCCCAACTTCCCCAAGCGATGCTGGTCACCCGCCGTTCGCCGCTCGTGCGGGCCATGGTGTCCAGGACCGAATGCGCCGCGGCGGCTCCGGTTCGCCCGGGCACACCCAGCGCCGCGGCCATCGACGAGAACAGCAGGGTGAAATCGAGCCCGTCACAGGCGGTCGCCGCGAGCAGTGCGCCGATCGCTGACCGAGCTGCCTCGATTCGCTGAATCACCTGGTCCGCCGATACCTCGGTGAATGTCTCATTCGGCGGTGTTTCGATGAGCGGTGTATCGGTGACTGGTGCCGGACCGTCGGTGTGGATCAGACCCCGGATGGTCGATCCGCACGCGCGGATATCGGTCAGCGCGGTGTCGAGATCCGCCGGGTCGGCGATATCGCAGTGCATCACCACCACCCGGTCCTCACACCCGTCGAGCAGTGGTGGCAGCGGGCGCGGAATCGCGGTGAGCAGCACGATATCCCGAGCACCACGATCGAGCAGCCAGCGGGCGGCGACCGCGCCGAGCCCGTCGAGTGCGCCGGTCACCACATAGGTTCCGTCGGCGGCGATCGCGACCCCGGCGCCGTCGGAGGTGGGGGCGGGAACGAATCCGCGTCGCAGGATCGTGGTGTGCTCGATAGCCAGCTCCTCGTCCGCGGACCGGTCGAGGATGGCCTCGCCGAGTACGGCCGGGGAGAATCCGTCCGACCAGATCAACCGGATCGGGTGCGCGGACTCGGTCTGCGCGGTGCGCACCATCGCGGCGACCGCGCTCTGCGCGAGGCCGGCGCGGTCGCGGAGCACCACGATCACCGATCTCGGTGCGGTGCGGGCTTGTTGGAGTATTCGCAGCGCCCGGCCCGCCGCGGGCACCGGATCGAGGACCGGCGAGTCCGGCCAGACCACAATCACCGGGGCCGAGGTATCGAAACCGGCTGGCATATCGGTAACCTTGTGCGACAGCGCAATTCGTTGTACCGGAACGTGAACGCTAAGGGCCGCACCGAGTTCGGTCGCGAGTTCGCAGTCGCCGATAATCACTGCCCGGGTGATGGCGGCCGGCGTGCCGAGGTCCGGCACCGCCGCTGCCGGAATCCATTGCTCCACACGTGGAATCGACGCGGCCCAGCCGGGTGTGGTGGCGACCGTCGGGTCGTAGCGCCGCCGTCGCACCGGACCGGGAAACGGGATGCGCAGTCCGACCGAGGCCACGTCGGTGCCATTCGCGGCCGCCTGTGCCGTCCCGGAAGAGACTGTGCTGCACCGATCCCGGGATGTCACCGGCATCCGCACTCCCAGCAACGCGACCGCCGGTGCATCGTACTGATCCAGCGCGATCACATCGGCCACCACG
>JAFMQT010000482.1 GCA_017354515.1 Nocardia sp.
TGAGCCTGATCCCGCTGTGGGATCCGAAACTCGCTGTGGCGGAATTGGAACGGTGCGCCGCCAAGGGGTCCACCACGTTCGCGTTCTCGGAGAATCCGGCGCCGCTGGGCCTGCCGACGATTCACGACCCGGGCGGGTACTGGGATCCGGTGATGGCCGCGGCCAACGACCTCGGGATGGTCGCCTCGATGCATGTGGGCTCGTCCTCGCAGGTACCCAAGATCGCCCCGGACTCACCGTTCATGGCGAATCTGGCCTGGGGTGCGGTGCGCACCTCCGGCGCCATGTTGTCGTGGCTGTTCAGCGGCATGTTCCAGAAATATCCGAAGCTGAAGATCGCGCTCTCGGAGGGTGAGATCGGCTGGATCCCGTACTTCCTCGAACGCGCCGAGCAGGTCCTCGACAAGCAGCGGCACTGGGTCAAGAAGGGCGCTCGGTTCATGGACCACGGCGGCGCCGGCTCGGTGATCGATCTGGACACCCTGGACGTGCGGGCGACCTTCCGCGAGCACATCTTCGGCTGCTTCATCGACGACGAGCACGGTATCGCCAGTGTCTCCGAGATCGGTGCGGACAACATCATGTGCGAAACCGATTATCCGCATTCGGATTCCACCTGGCCCGACTGCATCGGCTCGGTCCGGCGGCAGATCGCACACCTGGATCCGCAACTGCAGTACAAGCTGCTGCGCGGTAACGCCGAACGGCTCTACCGTTTCACCCCCGCACAACCGCCACGCCGCGACCATGTCTGACGACCTCGCGCCGGCCGATATCCGGGTAGAGCGCGACCTGTGTATCGGCAGCGGGGTGTGCATCGTGTTAGCGGCCGCGACTTTCGAGCACGATGCCGAATCCAAGGCGTTCGTGCGCGCCGACGCCACCGACGGACCCGACGCTCTGCGTGCCGCTGTCGACGGATGTCCCACGGGCGCGGTGCAACTCATCCCTCACGACGAATGAGCCAATCATGGAACTGCAGGACAAATCCGCGATCGTGACCGGTGCCGGATCCGGTGTGGGCCGTGCCTCGGCACTGCGCTTCGCCGCCGAAGGCGCCCGGGTGCTGTGCGCGGATGTGCGCGCCGACAGCGCCAAGGAGACCGTCGCGGCCATCGAATCCGCAGGCGGCACAGCATATGCCGTGGCTGCCGATGTCTCCCGCGAGGACAGTGTGGAGGCGATGGTCGCGGTCGCGGTCGAGCATTTCGGCCGGCTCGACATCATCTACAACAATGTCGGAATCCCCACACCGCGCCTCGGCGCGCAACTGTGCGACCACACCTGGGCCGATTTCCAGAAGCTGGTGTCGGTGAATATCGGCGGCATATTCCTGGGCAGCAAATACGCTGTCGCACAGTTCAAGAGCCAAGGCGATGGGGGAGTGATCCTCAATACCGGTTCGGTGGCCGGGCTGGTGTCCTGGGGCGGTCCGGTCTACGGCGCCACCAAGAGCGCGGTCCACCAGCTCACCAAGGCGGTGGCCATCGAATGCGCCCCGTTCGGGATACGCGCCAACGCGATCTGCCCGGCCGGCATGCCCTACACCGGTTTCATGGCCGCGGGCGGTCTGCCGCCGGCCGCCGATATCGAGCAGGTGGCGGCCAGTGTCGGACAGCAGCATCCGCTCGGCCGCCCGATCACCGCCGAGGATTGCGCCGCGGCGGCGGTGTATCTGGTCTCGGACCGGGCCGCCAACGTGACCGGTGTGCTGCTGCCCATCGACGGCGGGTATGTGGCGAAATGAGTACTCCGACACTCGATATCGATCGCATCCGGCAGCTGTTCGATCTGCGCGGAGCGTTCCTGGTGCAAACCGGCGGCGGCTTCGAGGACGATCCGTATCCGATCTGGCACCGATTGCGCGAGGGCGGTGCGGTGCGGCCGGGCACCGTGCACGAACTCATGGGAATCGAGCAGCCACTTGTCTTCCACGGCCTCCCGGAGCCGGATCGGCCGCATTTCTCCGCGTTCAGCTATGCGGCGTGCAGCGAGGCCTACCGCAATCCGGCGTTGTTCGTATCCTCACCCGAGGCGGTGGACCTCGAGCACGGGGAGGCGGCGATCACCAACAGCCTGCTGTCGATGGACGGCGCCCAGCACAAACGGTATCGGGCCCTGGTGCAGCCCTCGTTCGTGCCCGGTAACGCGGGCTGGTGGATCCGGAACTGGATCGAGCGGACGGTGCATATGCTCATCGATTCGTTCGCCGGCTCCGGGCGTGCGGAGTTGAATGTCGACTTCTGCGCGGCGATTCCGGTGCTGACCATCACCGGTAGTTTCGGGGTCCCGGTCGAGCGGGCGCTCGATATCCGTGCGGCCCTGCGTGATCCGGCCGCGGTGCTCGAGATAATCGGACCGATCGTTGCGGCACGGCGCGAGACTCCACGCGACGATCTGATCAGCGTGCTGACCGCTGCCGAATACACCGACGACGACGGCTCGGCCCATCGGCTCTCCGATGCCGAAATCGGTTCGTTCGCACTGCTTCTGCTGGCCGCCGGTTCGGGCACCACCTGGAAGCAGATGGGTATCACCCTGACCGCACTGCTGACCCGGCCGGACCTGCTGGCCGCCGTGCGCGCCGACCGCGACCTGCTGCGGCCGGTGATCGAGGAGTCGGTGCGCTGGGCGCCGACCGATCCGATGTTCTCGCGCTGGGTGACCCAGGACACCGAATTCCACGGCGCGTCGCTGCCCAAGGGCTCGGTTCTGCACATCAATGTCGGTGCGGCCAACCGCGATCCCGATCGCTGGGACAACCCGGACGAATTCGAGGTCGACCGCCCGTTGAAGCCGTCCCTGGCCTTCGGCAGCGGACCGCACTCGTGCCTGGGGATGCATGTGGCGCGCGCGGAGATCAGCACCGGCATCAACGCCCTGCTGGACCGGTTGCCGAATCTGCGCCTGGACCCGGACGCCGAACCGCCGCGCATCATCGGCGTCTACGAACGCGGCGCCACCGCCATACCCGTACTCTTCGACTGAACGGAGCCCCCGATGTCCGAATCAGACTACCGGGCACCCGATCTCACCGTATACGGCGAGGAACATGTGCGCCTGTACCGGGAGACCGCCGGCGAATCCGGGTACCTGTGGAACGGCGTCCCGACCCTGCTGCTGACCACCACCGGCCGCCGCAGCGGCGCTCCGCGCACCTCGGCGTTGATCTTCGGGCGGGACGGCCAGAACTACCTGGTGGTCGCCTCCGTCGGCGGTATGCCCAGGCACCCGGCCTGGTACCACAACCTGCGCGCGCAGCCGCGCGCGCAAATCCAGGTCGGCGCCGACCATCACCGGGTGCTCGCCCGAACCGCCACGGAGGCCGAAAAGCCCCGGCTGTGGCAGATCATGACCGATCTGTGGCCCAACTACGACGTATATCAATCCCGCACCGACCGCGTTATTCCCGTGGTGGTGTTGGAGCCGGCCGCGGACTGACATGCATCGGACCGCCCGCATACAATTCGACTGTGTCCTCGCCGCTGATCGATAAGCCCGATCTCCCCGAATACATGTCGTGGAAGGAGCTGCAGCGGCTGCCCGAGGAGATCGCCGACTGCATCGAACTGTGGGAGGGGCGCGTTGTCTGGCTGCGGCGGGGGCCACGCGAACATCAGCGATTCACCCGCCGCATCGT
>JAFMQT010000483.1 GCA_017354515.1 Nocardia sp.
CGCCGCGGTGCGGCCGCTGGCCCCCGATACTCCGCCGCCGGGGTGGGTGGAGGCACCGGTCAGATACAGGCCGGGCGCGCCGGGTACTCGTTGCCCCGACAGTTCCGGTATCGGCCGCCAGAAGAACATCTGATCCAGCGACATCTCCACATGCATCACATTGGCGCCGACCAATCCCAGTTCCGATTCCAGATCGGCGGGCGTCTGGACGTATCGCCGGTGCACCGAATCGGCGAAACCCGGTGCGTAACCATCCATTTCGGCGATGATCCGGTCGGCCTCCCGGTCGCCGCGGCCGTTCCAGTCCGCGCCGTCGGCGAGCCGGCGCGGATGCCACTGTGCCCACAGCGAGAGCTGATGTTCGCCGGGTGGCGCGATGCCGGGATCGAGGGCGCTGAAACTCATGGCCAGCACGACCGGTCGCGGTGGCAGCGAGCCGGACAGCGCCGCGGCGTGCGCGCGGCGCAGCTGTGCGCGGTCGGTGACCAGCAGTTGCAGTCCGCGCGCCGAATCCGCCTCGGTGGCACCCGGATACGCGGGCAGGGCAGTCGTAGCCGCCCGCACCACCATGCCGATTCCGGGCCCGACCCGGATCCGCCGGCGCCAGTCCCGCAGCACCGCCTCGTCGAATCCGCCGCGGCCCAGCAACTGCAGTGTGGTGAGCACATGGGTGCCGGAAATCACCGTGCCGGCGGATAATTCACGTCCCGAGGTGGTGCGCACCCGCCAACGATCACCGATGCGACACAGTTCGCGCACCTGCTCACCCGCACTGACCGTACCGCCGTCGGAACGCAATCGCGCGAGCAGTGCGGTGGTCAGCGCGCCGCTGCCGCCGACCGCCCGACCGGGTGGGAGAGTGTGCATCAAGACCGCGAAACCGACCATCGGTGCGGTGCCGGGTTCGGACATCGGTGGCCCGGATTGCGCGCCGAACCAGGCCAGCGCGGCCTTGAGGCGTTCGTCGTCGAACCAGGTGTCCAGCAGCGCATCCCCGGACTGCAGGAATTCGCGGGACAAGGCGCTACCGCCACCGCGCGCGTCCAGCCCCCAGAACGAACGCACGAATCGGCCCGGAGTCGGCGCACCACCGAAGGCGCGCATCACCCGCTGTGCGCGCGGGCCCCATACCCGGACGAACCGCCGATAGGAGTCGGCGTCACGACGCCCGCAGGCGCGTTCGATCGATTGACAGGTCCGGTCGAGGTCACGGTGCAGGACGATCGGCGCGCCGCCGGATCCGGGCGGAGCGGGTGCGAAACCCCACGGGTCGCAATCGATATAGCGCAGGCCGAAGCGCTCGAGTTCGAGTTCTTCGATGATCCCGGTGTGCCGGATCATGATGTGCGCCGAGGAACCACGATCGACCAGATGGCCCGGGAACCTTTCGACGGTGGACACCGCACCGCCCAGTACGGTGTCCCGCTCGAGGACGTGGACCGGCTCCCCGGCCCGAGCCAGATAACACGCCGCGACCAGCGCGTTGTGCCCCGAGCCGATGATCAGGGTGGTCACCGCGGCGGGGGAGGTAGCGGCAGTGGCCGGCCCAGCACCGCGAAGCGCCGGGTGTCGCCGGAGAAGACGAAATGCCGGACCACATCGGTGAATCCCTGCCGCCGGTACAGCCGCCAGGCCCGGTTGTTCTCCCGGTCGACCTCCGGGGTGGACAGCAGCACCGCGGCCTCGGTGCGGTGTTCGAGCAGCCGGGTCAGCAGTCTCTCGCCGATCCCGCGGCCCTGTGCGGACGGGTGGACGTGCAGTTCGGTCAGTTCGAAGTAGTTCGCCAGCAGTCGCCGCGAATCACGTTCGGACCAACCCGAATGCCGCATTCCGTGCATGACTTGCTGATGCCACCACTGATGGGGCGCGCCGCGGTATCCGTAGGCGATAGCCACGATGGGCGCGGTGCGCACATCGAGGTGGCCGTCGTCCTCGGGTACCACCGCGGCCACCGCCTGCCATCCGGGCCGGCGGGTGTGCTCGGCCCACATCGGCGCGCGGTGGTGTTCGGTACCGCGCGGATAGTCCATCGCGGCGACGTACACGGTCAGCGCGTCGCGTAGCCGGAAGCGCAGGTCCGCCGCCGAGAGATCGACGACCACCGGAGCGGGGGTGGGGTGGCGGCGCACCGCGGTCATCGCGACACCGCGGGGACTGTGGGTACCGGCGCTGCGGCGGCCGGGTGTGACTGTGGCTGGGTCATATCCAGGTGCGCGGCTCTCGTTCGGTCCGGAAGTTGTCGGTGGTCGTCTCTATATTCACACTCAATTGAAACGTTCGAATATCCGTTCGGTTCGCCCAGTCGCTTCCAGTCGCTCGATCGGTCCGGCGGAGCTGGCGGATACGCGAAGTGTGGAGGTGTCGTGATGGCCGGCCAGAACAACGATCCGCGGCGGACGGGCCGGGCAGGTGCACTGCTCGACCGCGCCGACACCATGGTGACCGGGGCATGGGCCGAGTCCGATCCGCGTGAGCGGTTCCGGGCCGCCTACCTGGCCGCGTTGCGCGGTGCCGGTGCGGTTCTGGCGGCCACCGGCGCCGACCGCGCGCCACGTGCCCGATCGCGCAACGCCTGGGTGCTGATGCAGCAGGCGGCGCCCGAATTCGTGATGTGGGCGGACTATTTCAGTTCTTTCTCCGCGACGCGCGCCGCGATCGAGGCCGGTATGCACCGCGCCATCGACGACGCGGCCGCCGACGAGTTCGCCACCCGCGTCGAGGCCTTTCTGCACGATGTGGAGGATGCGCTGGCCGTCGCCGCGGTACGGTTGCGACCCACGCGAGGGTCGCTGACCGGCGGCACGGCGTGAACATGGGCGAGATAGGTGGTAGCGCACTGATCGAACTCGTATCATTGTGTCAGTAGCCGCCAAGGTCGGCTACTTGTCGTCGACCCGGAGGCGACAACCAAGGACCTAGTGCCGGGGGAGGTACCGTGCCACTCTCCGAGCACGAGCAGCGCATGCTCGAACAGATCGAGAGCGCGCTCTATGCTGAGGACCCCAAATTCGCCTCGACCGTACGTGGCGGACGGCTCCGCTCTGCCACCGGCAAGCGCAGACTTCAGTCGGGCGTGCTCTTCGTCCTCGGTCTCGTACTACTCATCGCGGGGATCGCGCTTCCGGTCAAGCCGGGCGGGTTCCCTGTCATCAGCCTGCTCGGCTTCATCGTGATGTTCGGCGCGGGTGTGTTGCTGCTGCTGGGCGGTTCGGCACTGTCCAAGCCCGGTAAGTCCGGTACCGAAGCGCCCGCCGGCGCCGGTAGAACCGCGAAGAGCAAGCAGCGCAAGGGCGGCGGTTTCTCCGCGCGTATGGAGGACCGCTTCCGTCGCCGCTTCGAACAGGACGGCTGAGCCGGAGCCGCCTCCTCCCTCGCGATAGCGCACCGATAGCTCGAGATCGGCTGCGCCGGGACAACGGAACAACATCGGACGACACGCCGCGAATCGCGGTGTGTCGTTCTTTTTTTGGCGCCGCCGGATGTCGAGTGTTCCAGATCTCATTCCCGCCCGGGCAGATCCCTCCCACCACCGATCCCCACCCGGCCCCACCGGTATCCCCCGCGGACCGCCACCCGCCGGAAGGGCCCTTCTCAGCTGCTGGTTTGCTGATTGTTGGCGGGTTGCCGCC
>JAFMQT010000151.1 GCA_017354515.1 Nocardia sp.
TTGCGCCAGACGCTCATCAGTGGAACCACCGCGAGATCCTGATGGACCGTGGCGATACCGCGGTCCAGAGCGGCCCGCGGCGAGGTGAACCGGGTGGGCTCGCCCTCGACGCGCAGGGTTCCGTGGTCGGGGCGATGCACACCGGCGAGGATCTTGATGAGCGTCGATTTTCCGGCGCCGTTATCGCCGAGAACACAGGTCACCTGCCCGGCCCGCACCGTGAACGAGACATCGCGCAGGGCCGCGACGCCGCCGTAACTCTTGCCGATGCCCTCGGCCCGGATGAACGGAATATCGGTCGGTGCCTGCGCGTCCGTAGTTCTCATCGGCGCAACCTCTCCGCTCGTGCGGCGAACGCGGTATTGACCAGAACCGCGGCCAGGAGCATGACACCGAGGAACAACATGAACCAGTCACTGTCCCAGCGCGCGAAGACGATTCCCTGCCGCGCCATCCCGAAGATCAGGGCGCCCAGCGCGGCGCCCCCCACCGACCCGAATCCACCGGTGAGCAGACATCCGCCGACCACCGCGGCGATGATGTACTGGAATTCCAGCCCGACCCCCTGATCGGCCTGCACACTCGCGAAGCGCAGCAGATTCGCCGAACCGACGATCCAGCCGGCGAAGGCCGTCCCCATGAACAGCACGATCTTGGTGCGCGCCAGCGGAACTCCCATCGCACGCGCACTCGCGGCGGCGCCGCCGACCGCGTAGATCCAATTGCCGAATCGGGTGCGTGTGGCCAGGATCGCGGCGAGCACGGTGATCGCCAGCCACCACAGCACCGAGGCTTGGAGCCGGGCCTGGCCGAGATTCGTGGTCGCGGCGAAAACCCATCCGGCGGAGTCGTATCCGGGCGCCGAGCGGATGCCCGACACCTGCACGGTTCCGGTGACCAACCGGGTGACTCCGAGGTTGAGGCCCTGCAGGGCGAGGAAGGTGGCGAGGGTGACGATGAAACTGGGCAGCCCGGTCCGCAGCACCAGCCACCCGTTGAGCGCCCCGACCGCGAGCGCGAACAGGAGCGAAACGCCCAGTGCGCCCCACACATTCCAGCCCGCGTGCACGGTGAGCAGTCCGGTCACCAGGGCGGTGGAGGCGGTCATCACCCCCGCCGAGAGATCGAACTCGCCACCGATCATCAACAACGACACCGCGACGGCCATGATGCCGAGGGTGGACGCGTCATCGAGCCAGGTCGAGATGCCCAGCGGGCTCAGGAACCGATCGGTGGTCACCGAGAAGAAGACGAAGACCAGTCCAGCGCCCAGCGCGGCGCCGATCTCCGGCCGCACGATGATCCGATGCGGGAGCGAGGGCCGGCCGGGAGCGGTGGCCGCGGCGGATATCTCGGAAGCGGATGTCATCTCGCGCACCTCACCTCGTGCCCGCGGACACGAGCCCGGCCACGGTGTCGATATCGGATCCGTCGACGAACGCGGGTCCGGTCTGCACCGGCAGCCCACCGCCGACGGTGTTGTGGTTACGCCGATACAACCGCAGCATGACCACCGGCAGATACCCCTGTTCGTATTGTTGCTGGTCGACCGCGAACAGCAGGGCACCGGACCGGATCGCCGCCACCACATCGGAATTCAGGTCGAAGGTCGCCACCGCCGCGGCCGACCGCGATTCCCGGACCGCGGCGGTCGCTCGCGCGGCGATCTGCGAATTGAGGGTCAGCACAGCGTCTATCGCCGGGTCCGCCTCGAGGGCGCCCTTGATCCGGGACTGCGCATCGGCCGGATTGGCGATATCGACCTGCAGGGTGGCGGCGGCCGCGCCGAACCCCTCGGTCGCTCCCGCACATCGATCGTTGGCGCCGATATTTCCCGCCTCGTGGATCACGCAGAGCAGCTTCGACTTCCCGGCATCACGCAGGCGCCGACCGGCGGCCACCCCGGCTTGGCGTTCACTCTGACCGATATGCCCGATCGCACCGACCGCCTTACTGTCGGCCTCCCCCGAATTGATGGTCACCACCGCGATCCCGGCCGCCACCGCACGTTCGACGGCCGGCCGCAACGCCGACGGATTCGCCATCGACACCACGAGCCCGTCCACCCCCTGGGCGATCGCGTTGTCGATCAGTTCGGCCTGCTGCCCGGGATCACCCGAGGAGTAGTAGTCGACCCGGATCCCCAAATCCTTCCCGGCCGCCTCGGCGCCGTTCTTCACCACATTCCAGAACGCGTCCCCCGCGCTGCCGTGCGTGACCACCGCGACCGATCTCAGAGGCGCGCTGGTGATCGTTGCGGGGCCGGGTGTTTCGGCGACATCGGCGCCTGGTCCGCTACAGGCTGCCACGAACGCGAGAACGGCCAGCAGCGTACTCAGCAGCAGGTGGGGACGCGGGCTCATCGTGTGTATTGAACACCACCGGACCGCCGGCCGAACCGATTTCACCAGCGCGATCCGCGATATCGGGTCCGGCTTCTCGAGACTGGGCGTAGTACGCGGGTGACCAGCCGGCCCGGATAGGAGATGCTCAACCGCTATGAAACCCATCTACTTTCACCCCGAGGTCTATCCGATCGAGCCGTACCCCCTGATGTTCGGCTGGTACCGCTACTTCTATCCCGGATTTTTCGGCAGTTGCTGACGTATTCCCGCACCGGCCCGGCCGGTGGCCTATTGTCCGGAGTAGTCGGGGGTAGTCGGGGTCGAAAGGATAACCGTATGAGCAAGATCGACAATCGCACCGGTCGCGTCATCGTCGGTGTCGCCATCGCCGCATTCATAACCGCAGTCCCGTCGACCGTCGTCGCGGCGGCCCAGGCCGCCACCCCCACCGCGGCCGCTGCCGATATCGCGCGGCCGGGCGGCGGCCACGATGGGCCCGGCGGGCACAACGGACCTGGCGGACCTGGCGGACACAACGACCACCGTGGTCCCGGTGGGCCGGGTGGACACAACGGTCCACACGACGGATTCCCGGGCGGACCGCACGGACCCGGCCGTCCCGACGGACCCCACCACCATCCGCATTTCCCGGGCGTCCCCAACCAGGGCTGGGACGGCTATCCCTACGCGGTTCCGCCGAGCTGGTTCGGCAGCAGCTAGGAGATCCCCCGCGCGATCACACCATCGCGGTGCGGGGGATCTTCATTCCGATCGCTGTGGCGCCGGCCAATTCGCGGGCGGTGTCGTAATCGAAGATCACGTGGCCGCTGAGGACATCGACATCGCGTTTGAGCCGCTGCAGTGGGTTGCCGGTGAAATGCACACCCGCCCCCGATGATTGGAGCAGGTCGGCGATCACGGTCCGGGATTCGCGCACGATGTGGGCGGCCGCCAGCCGGGCCCGCGCGCGCACCGGCACCGCGACCGGTGACCCCGCCTCGAGCAGGGCCTCGATCTCGGCGACCGTGTCATCGCGCAGTCCGCGCAGGGCTCGGAGCCGGACCTGCGCCTGGCCCAGCCCGGCCTGGGCCATCGGCTTGTCGCGCTGGCGGGTACCGCCCTCGTACAGCACCCGGTCCGCCAGGCGTCCGGCGAACAGATCCGTCGCTCGCTCGGCCGCGCCCAGTGCCGGCATCGACGCGGCCAGCGCGAGCGCGGGGACCAGCGGCCAGCGGTAGGTCGTGGCGTCGTGGAGTTCGGCGCCGGGGGTGCGGCCGCAATAGAAGTCGAGCAGCCTCAGCAGGCGGTGCTCGGGGACGAAAACATCCTCGGCCGCAACATCATTGGATCCGGTGGCGCGCATTCCCTCGGTGTGCCACACATCCTCGATGGTGATGTCGGCGATCGGCAGCAACGCCAGGGCCGGGTAGATACCGTCGTCGGGACCACACAACGCGCACACCATGATCCAGTTGCCGTGCATCACGCCGGTCGCCCACGACCAGCGCCCGGTCAGCCGGACGCCGCCGTCGGCGGGGACGGCACGCCCGGTCGGCGCGAGCGGTGCGGGACACAGAAACGGCCCGGCACCATAACATTCGACCTGCGCCTGCTCGGGGAACAGCGCCAGGAACCAATTGTGCAGTGCCAAGAACCCGAGAGTCCACGCACTGGATACACATCCGTGTGCCATCGCACGGATCGGATCGAATACGGCGGAAAGGTTCTCCTGCCGCCCACCGAATCGCTTGGGCGCCAAGATCTCCAGGAATCCGGACGCGATCGCCTCGGCGACGGTGTCGGCGGGAAGTCTGCGCGCCGATTCCGCGGCCTGCGCGCGGGCGGCCAATCGTTCGACGAACTCCGGTGTGATCGATGATTCGGCCGCGTCCATGACCGGAAATTACCATACCAAAAAGTATGGACTGGTCATTTTCCCGAATCCGGCGCATCCATCCGCCGCAGCACCTCGGTGACGATATCGACCGCCTCCGGAGCGCTACGGCTGTGCACGGTCAGCCCCCGCTCATCGGAATTCAGCGGTTCCAGGGCCGCCAACTGCGAATCCAGGAGTTCGACCGGCATGAAATGATGGCCGCGGGCGGCTATCCGGGCACACAACTCTTCGCGGTCGGCGGTCAGCAGCAGAAAGAACAGATCGGGCACCGCCGCACGGAGGATGTCGCGGTAGCTGTGCTTGAGGGCCGAACAGGCGATGACCCCGCCGGTCCCCGCGGCATGCCGCGCGCGCAGCCATCTGCCGACCGCGGCGAGCCAGGGTCCACGGTCGGCGTCATCGAGCGGGACGCCGCTGGTCATCTTGATGATATTGGCGCGCGGATGCAGATCGTCGGCGTCGGCGAACGGCAGGCCGAGCCGCTCGGCGAGCAGGCGCGCGGTGGTGCTCTTCCCTGTGCCCGACACACCCATCACCACCACGCACGGTGAAATCTGTTGCGGTGCGGTATGTGTCACGATTCCCCGGATTCGCGTCCGGGGCCCGCGCTGCCCGCTGGATAGTCCCGAAGCGGGGCGAGGTCTCGGTCCCATCCGGAGATGACCGGTTCGAGCACCCGCCACGCATATTCGGCCTCGTCGGCGCGCACCGACAGCGAGGGGTCGCCGACCAGGACATTCAGCAGCAGGCGACCGTATTCGGGCAGTTCCGGAGGTGCGATGGGGGCGGTCAGGGTGATCGGCGCCAGGCTGCCGATGCTGGAGCCGACGGCCGTGAGGGACAGGGTGATGTTCTCCGGGTCGAGACCGAATCGCAGCACATTGGGCTCGGTGCCGCCCTCGCACCCTGGCGGCAGACCGGGAACAGGACGGAAATACACCGCGACTTCCTTGCGGTCGGCGGTGAGAGCCTTACCGCTGCGCAATATGAACGCTGTGCCCGACCACCGCCAATTATCCAGTCGCAGTTCCACTTCCGCGAAGGTTTCGGTTCGACGGCCGGGATCGACGCCCGGTTCGTCGACATAGGACGGCACGTGCCGCTGCCCGATTCGGCCCGCGGTGTAGCGGCCCCGCCGGGTGCGTCCACCGATATCGGCGTCGGTCAATGGCCGAACCGACCGCAGCACATCGACTTTGCGGTCACGCAGGTCGCGTTCGGAGAAGCTGATCGGGGGTTCCATCGCGACCAGGCACATCAGCTGCAGCAGATGATTCTGCAGCATGTCCTTCAACGCTCCGACCCGGTCGTAATAGCCGGCACGGCCCTCCAGGGTCAGGGTCTCGTCCCAGATGATCTCCATCCGCTCGATATGCGCACTGTTCCACAGTGATTCCAGGACGCGGTTCCCGAGCCGGCTGCCGAGAACGTTCTGCACGGTCGTCATCGCCAGGAAATGGTCTACCCGGAAGATCGAGCCCTCCGGTAACACCTCCGCCAACAGCCCGTTGAGTCGTTGCGCGCCGGCGAGATCCTGACCGAAGGGTTTCTCCAGCACGATTCGGCTGCCCGCGGGCAGTTTCACCGCCCGCAACGTTTCGATCGCGGCCGGGAACAGGGCCGGCGCCAGCGCCAGATACACCACGACCGGTCCCCCGCCGTGTACGACCGGCGAGACCTCGTCCACACTGCGGATATCGACCCGCCGATACCGGATGCGCTCGACCAGTTCCCGCCGCACCCGGGACGAGACCCCACCGGCATGACGTTCGAGCTGATCACCGGCCCATTCTCGATAGTGTGCATCGTCCCAGTCGCGCAGATCGGCACAGACGAGATCGAAATCCGGCCCCACATGCCCGCCGGCTCGCAGCGCCGCCAGCCCCGGCAGCAGATAGCGTCCGGTGAGGTCACCGGAACCCCCGAAAACCACCAGCCGACTGATCATCTCTCTCCCGCCTCTGCGAACACCGGACGAACCAGAACACCGCGACCAGGCGAAAAATGGTCTCGACAGAGAGCTTAGATCGCCGCGCACACCCACTTGACACGCGCTACGGATCTTCGGGCGGATTTCTGAACACCCCATCCCCCGACCTCGGCCACGCGGACCACACCTGGCCCCGCGGATCGATGATCACCGACATTTCGACGCCGTCACGTTCACCACGGACCTTCCATCTTCCGTTGCGCTGAAAATGCACCCAGTCCGGTTCGGCAGCCACCTCCAGGACATAGCGCACGACATCGCTGTCGGTCCACCGTTGCGGGAATTCCGATTTATCCGGAAGGCCCCGGCCGAACCGGTGCCCACCGCCAAGCTCATCACCCTCCAGGATGTGCGTCACGATGGACTCGGGTACGTGCATCGAAGCCGCCGCCGGACGTCCGGAATGCGTTGCCGCACCGACGGCATCCCAAGCCGTCAGGCCCGGTGGTGCGGTGTAGCCCTTCTCGTCCTCCTCGGCTTGGTGAAGGCGGTTGTCGGCGATGACGTGGTCGAGCTGGCGATGCAGTTCAGCGAGCTTGCCTGGGGGCATCCGGAACGCGGCGAGATCGCGGACCGCCTGGGTTTTGATGTCGGTCACGACCAGCAGCTGTTTCAAGGCGTCGGTGACCGCAACCGGGCGCGGATCGAATTCGGATCTCGAACCGGGTCCGGCACCGTATGCCTCGGCGATCAGCCGAGTGATCTCATCGGGTACCGGCTGCTGCGAGAAGCGGCCGAAATACGGGTGAACTACGGACGCACCACGGTATGTCTCGTCAATGGTGAAACGGGGCGAGAGGACCCCTTTCAAGGCCAGCCGAATTCCGTCCCATTTGTCGGCGACCTGTTCGGGTGTGGTCGCTTCGGTGTGCAACCAGCGGCTCAACTGATGGGCATACCACCGACTGGTTTTCCAATCGTGTGCCGACCATGGCACCGGTTCCGGGTCCGCTGGATCGGGCCAGACGAGGCCGAGCCGATAACGCCAGCTGTCCATTTCGCCGCTGTCCATCTGCGCGGCAATTTGCGAGGACACCCGGTTGACCTTCGCCTGCCGATCGCCATAGAGGTCGGCCGGTGGTTTCAGGGTGTGAGGCAGGTCCGGACCGACGTGTACCCGTCCGATCGTTGACACCGGCGCCTTCAATTCCGGACCAGACGGGCGAAATTCCATCTGCGCCAATCCGGTCAAGCGATTGTAGGTGCGTCGCCCGGACTCATCGAGTACAGCGGAAGTGTGGCCGAATTGCCATGGTGTGAAAAGAAGTTCGAGCAGATCGCCTCGGGCCCCGGGATACTCCTGCGAGGAAAGGTAGACAGTGGGAATTCCAAGCAGCGCCTGCGGTCCCAATACGCCGTTCTCCATGCCGATCTGCACCACATCGCGTTGGGTGCCTATCCGATGGAAGACCAGTGCCTGCTCCGCCCGGGTGAGATTTTGATCCTCCCAGAACCCGACCAGCGATCGACGGTCGACTCCGGTGAGAACTCCCTCTCTGCGCCAGAGGTAGAGTAGTTCATCGCGGCCTTTGAAAAGATCGTCACCAGCCAACATGATCGTCCGGTCCGGCTGCCGTTCTTTCAGCATTTCGATGATCTGGCGGAGTTGCTCGGGCCGGGTATCGAGTTCCGGCATGTGAGTACTGAACGGACGTGACTCCCGAACCCACAGGATCGTGTACTTCTTGGGATCAGATCCCAGTGGCTCATGGAAGCCCAAAACCTCATTCGCGACACTCTCGACCAGGATGGCCCGGTCCCGCGCGTCCTGCCCGGTCCCGAGCATCGCGTTGACGATCTTTTCCCGCGAACCGACGGTGTCCTCGCGGAAGTGTCCCAGGGTAATGATGTGGGCTCGCCGCTCGCTCGAGGGATAGGCCTGCTCACATCCCATTTCACCGTGCGTCAAGCGAATTCGTCCCGGATCCAGTCCGTATTCGTCGATCAGCCGCCGCCTCATATTCAGAGCGGCTTCCAGAGGATCGGCTTGTAGCTTCAGAATGCCGCGCATCAGGATCTGCTCTGGCAGATCGTGGATCGAGAGGTCCTCCTGGGGGACACCGGTGCCGCTCTTCTTGGCAGCTGCCCATCGGTCGAATGCCACCGCATGAGCTTGGTCGGGGGTTATTCCTTCCGGAATCTCCCCTATATATCTGATGTGCGCGCCGGCCGCCTCTTCGGCGTAGTCCTCGATCGTCTTGTTCGGCTGGTAAGCGATTTCGATCGTGGTATTCGGATCGAGCATCAGGGCCGAAGCAAAGATCGGGAGTCTTCCACTCTGATGCGCATACAATCGCAGATGGCCGCTCTCGGGCCCGGTCGGCGTCGTGGTTTCCACACCGTAACCGCAGACGTCGGTCACGAATTCGTGAAGACGATCGACACTATCGGCGGGCGACCGACCGTGGTATGCCAGTCTGTCGAGGAATTCGTTCAGGCTCGTTATTCTCGGCCCGTCGCCGACCGACCGGTTGAAAAAGTCGACCACCCGCTGCGGCATCGCCCCTCTGGATGTCAATCCATCCCAGATCGGCGCCTTGTTTTGCGGATCGATCTCCACGGTGGACCGCTCGACGGCACCCGTGCCCTCGAGCCGCAGGACATTTGTTTCCGTGCCGCGGACAGCCACGCCCGCAGGCGGATGGCCGTTCGCAGCGGACGAGCGACGCGTCGGTGCTTCATCCTCGTGGATCCACCGCATCTGTTCGTGATCCCAGTGGGCGCGCAGGTCCGTACCACTCAAGATCGGATCGAAGAATTCGTGCGCGGCGGGCAGCATTTCATCCAGGCTCCGATAGGGAAGCCCATCGGTCAGCCGAAGGAACCGATCGAACCAGGGCACCCAGTCCGGATTGGGCACCTTCAATTCGTCGGGTACGTTGATCG
>JAFMQT010000152.1 GCA_017354515.1 Nocardia sp.
GACAGACCGTACGGCGAATCATTGGCGATGCGGATGGCATCGTCGTCGTCGGTGTAGGGAATGAAGCACAGCACCGGGCCGAAGATCTCCTCGCGGGCGACCCGCATGGAATTGTCGACCTCGGACAGGATGGTCGGCTCCACATACCAGCCCTTGGGCAGATGTGCGGGGCGGCCACCGCCGGTCACGATCTTCGCGCCGGCCTCGGTGGCCAGCTGGATATAGCCTTCGACGCGGGTGCGCTGCCGCTCGGCCACCAGCGGGCCGATAATGGTCGCGGGATCGTGCGGATCGCCGACCAGCAGCGAGGCGGCGGTCGCCGCGGCGGCCTCGACCGCTTCGGCGTATTGATCGCGCCGCACCAGGACCCGGGTGTGCGCCCCGCACACCTGACCGGACATATGCATCGCGCCCTTCACGAGGGCGGGCATGACGGCCGCGATATCGGCGTCGTCGGCGACGAGAGCCGCGGATTTCCCGCCCAGCTCCAGCGAAACCCGTTTCACCTGGTCACCGCACAGGCTCATAATCCGCTTACCGGCCGCGCTGGATCCGGTGAAGGCCACCTTGTCGGTGCCGGGATGGGTGACCAGATATTCACCGACCGCACGGTCGCCGGGCACGACGTTGACCACACCGGCGGGTAATCCGGCTTCCTCGAGGGCCTCGGCCAGGATGAAATTACTCAACGGCGCCTCCGGCGGCGGTTTGAGGACCACCGTGCAGCCGGCGGCGAGCGCCGGTGCGGTCTTCCATGCCGCCAGGGTAACCGGTGCGTTCCACGGCACGATCGCCGCGACGACTCCGATCGGCTCCTCGGTGACCAGTCCGCGCCGGTCCCCGAAGCTCACGGTGCGTTCGAAGTCGAAATCGCGGATGAACTGCGCGTAGTAGTCGAACAGGGCAGCGACCATACCGGTCTGGCCCTGCTGGGATTGGCTCAGCGGGCAGCCGATCTCGTCCACGGTGACCGCGGCGATATCGGGTGCGCGCCGGCGCAGGATCTCGGCGGCGAGGGTGAGGGCATCGGCCCGTTCGATGGCCGTCATGCGCGGCCACGGACCCTCATCGAACGCGGTGCGCGCGGCGGTGATGGCGTGCTGCATATCGGCGGTCGTGGCCGGTGGCACCGATCCGACCGGTTCCTCGGTCGACGGTGAGATCACCTCGAAGCGCGCGTCCTCGGCGGGGGCGACCCAGTCACCGCCGATGAAGAATTCGCGCCGATGCATCAGCCGATCACTCACGCCGTCTCCTGAATTTCGTACCGGACATCCGCGCCGAGCCGGGCGCGGATATCCGAATGGCGGCGCGAGAGGGCACTCACGCCGCCACTACCGGTGTATCAGTTTCTTTTCGGGGGGTCCAGGTTGTAGAGGCGGGTGGCGGTGTGCTGGAGCACCTTGCCGACCGTCTCGTCCGGAACGCCCTCGAGAGAGCGTTCGATGATCTCGCGCGGGCTCGGGGATTCCGAGGCCGGTCCCGGCGACAGGCTGGTCGCGTGCGGGAAATCGGTTTCGAACATCAGATTGTCGGCCAGCTGGCCGATCACCGGTCGCAGCGAACGGTTTTCGAACCAGTACATGCCGTAGACCTGGCGGGCCATGTATTCACTGGGCAGCATCCGATCCGGATATTCGTGGTGCGCACCGACATTGAGCCATTGCCAGTCCATACTCTCGCCCAGGAACGGCAGCCAGCCGGCGCCGTTCTCGACGGAGACGAAATTCAGTTCCGGATAGCGGTGGCACACACCGCTGACCACGACCTCGGCGACGTTCTGGGCATTGCCCAGCAGCACCAGTGCGCTCTCCTTGGTGAAATCCAATTTCTTGGATTGGTCCACCGCGCCCTTGAGGTCGTCGGGCGAATTGAGGAAGCCGACATGGAAATTCATCGATAGCCCCATGTCCTGGGCCTGGCCCAGCAGCGGCTCCCAGTAGTCGTCGACCAGACGAGGCAGCCCGACCTTGTCGTAGCGCGCGGCGAACAGCACACCCTTGTGGCCCATCTCGTAGGCGCGCTTCATTTCCACGACCGATTCGTCGACATCCCAGAACGGGAGCATCATCATCGGGATCAGTCGCCGGGAATCGGCCGAACACCATTCGACGATCCAGTCGTTGTAGGCGCGCACGCAGTCGGTGGCCAATTCCGGCGGCATCTGGTTCAGGAAGACGTGCGAGTGGAATCCGAGAATATTCGGATACATGACCTGGTAGTAGATGCCGGTCTGGTCCAGGTACTTCAGGCGTTCGGTGGAATCGAGCGCGGCCGGAAACGCCTCGGCCAGGCTCTTGGGATGTGATGGCGGGAATTCGGGCCAGCGGGCCTGTGCGAACGCGCCGACCCCGTAGAGCTTCTTATCGCCGATGTACCAGTAATCCTCTTGCCGGCGTTCGTGGAATCGAACGTGCGGAACCAGGTCGCCCCACTTCTTCGAGATCCGTGAGGTCCACAGATCCGCGGGTTCGATGATGTGCGAGTCGACATCGGCGACCGCATATCGCTCACACAGCGCGGTGCCGGCGCCTTCGGGGTCGGCCATCGGGCGAACTCCTTCTGTACCAGTGAGATTACTCAGCCGAGAGTATACAACTATGAGAGTGTTTACTTACTTATTCACTGTAGAGTCCGGCCGCGCCATGTACAACACCCCGTCGCGCCGGAATTCTGCTCAGTGATCGGATTCGGGTGCCGGAGCGTCCTGCTCGGGTTCGGGGACCCCGCGCAGATGTCCGGCCATCAGCAGCGGCGTCACGCTCAGCACCCCCGATTCCACCGGCAGCGTGACCCCGGTGATCCAGCGCGCCTCATCGCTGGCCAGGAAGGTCGCCGCCCACGCCACATCCCAGCCGTCGCCGGGAGTGCCCAGCAGTCCGGCCTCCGAGCGCATGGTGTCCATGAACTTCGCGCGCGGTCCCGGCGCCTGCACCGAATGCACCATCGGGGTGGTGATGTGCCCGGGCGCGATGGCGTTCACCCGAATCCCTTGCCGCCCATGGGAATAGGCCATATCGACCGTCATGGCGAGCAGCCCGCCCTTGGCCGCGGAATAGGCGATGGTGCCGTCCCCGCGCAGCGCCGAGATCGAGGAGATGTTCACGACCGAACCGCCGCCGCGCTCGACCATCGCCGGGATCGCGTACTTGGACGACAGGAACGCGGTGCGCAGATTGATGTCCATGGACCGGTCCCACTCCTCCTCGGACACATCCACCACCGTGCCGACCGCCGCCAGTCCGATGTTGTTGACCAGGATGTCGACCCCGCCGAAGCTGTCGACCGCGGTCCGCACCATCTGCTCGCAGGCCGCCGCCTCGGTCAGATCGCCGGCGAAGACGATGGCCTTACCGCCCTCGCCCTCGATCATCTTCTGGGTCAGTTCGGCGCGTTCGGCGAACCGGTCGACCAGCAGCACACTCGCGCCCTCGCGGGCCAGGGCCACCGCGGTCGCCTTACCGGTTCCGATGCCGGGCCCGGGTGTGGAACCCGCACCCGTCACGATCGCCACCTTGCCGTCCACCCGGCCCGGACGTTCCACCATGTGCCTACCTCTTTCGTGTACTCACCAGCGCGTCAGCAGTGCCGCACCGGCTTCGATTCCGCCCACATTGGTCACCGCGGCCACCTCGGCGCCGGATATCTGCCGCTCGCCCGCCTCGCCGCGCAGCTGCCGCACGGCCTCGGCGGCGTGGCCGAATCCGGCGTGCAGCCGGCCACCGGAGAGCTGTCCGCCCCAGGTGTTCAGCGGCAGTTCGCCGTCGAGCGCGATGCGCTTGCCGCCGTCGATGAAGCCCCCTGCCTCCCCGACGCCGCAGAATCCCATCGCCTCCAGCCACCAGATGGCCTCGATACTGAAACCGTCGTAGAGCTGAGCGACATCCACATCGGCGGGCCGCAGTGCGGTGCGCGCCCACAGCGCTTCGGCGGTGCTGTGCCCGACCCGGCTCATGTCCTGCCACTGATCCCAGGACGGCCGATCGTCGACGACCCCGGCCATCGCCTCGATCCGCACCGGAGCGCGCAGGTCGGCGGCGCGGTCGGCGGCCGAGACCACGATCGCGGTGGCGCCGTCGGCGGGGACATCGCAGTCGAACAGGCACAGCGGAGTGGAGATCATCCGCGCCTCGAGGTAGTCGTCCACCGACAGCGGCTTGCGATAGACGGCGTCGGGATTGCGTGCGGCGTGGGCGCGCTGGGTGACCGGAATCCACGCCAATTGCTCACGGGTGAGCCCGTATTCGTACATGTACCGGGTCGCGAAGGGGGCGATCTGGCAGACCGGGGACAGCATCCCGATCGGCAGCAGCCAGGCGTTCGGACCCTCGGCGAGCGGTTTGGTGGAACCGTAGGCGGGCCGGCCGCCGGCGTCGCGGGCCGCGCTGCCCTCCTTGACCGTGCGCCAGATGACCACGTGCCGTGCGGCTCCGGTGGCCACCGCCTGCGCGGGACCGTAGAACGGCAGCGCCATCCCCTCGACCAGACCCTGTCGCCAGGTGGTGGTGATCCGCAGCGCGTCCTGCACCTCATACAGGTTGCCGTTGGCGTAGCCGGGGAGATTGGCCATTCCGCCGCCGGGGAACATGGCCAGGCCGTCGATATCGGCGACGGTCAGCCCGGCATCGTCGACGGCCGCGAGGATCGCGTCCAGGGTCAGCTGAAATCCCGAGCGGTCGATCCGGCGGCCGATCGCGGACTGCCCGATCCCGGAGATGACGGCGCGATGTTCGAAGAGCTCGGTACTCACGGCACCACCTCGAAGCTGGGGACGGCGACCCCTTCCGGCCCCGGCTCGGCCCCGGCTCGCACGCTCATCCCGATCGCGACCTCCTCGGGTGCGCAGCCGCGAATCCGCCCGGGTATCCGGACGCCGGGATGGTCGGCGAACTCCACCAGCACCACCGCATACGGGACCGGCAGCTCCGGCAACCACCGCTGATAGTTGATCGTGAAGCTGTAAACCGTTCCGTTGCCGGTGATTTCGGTGAATTCCAGATCGCGGTGCCGGCAGCGGTGGCAGATGCCGCGCGGGGGAAAGGTATCGGCGCCGCAGGCGGGGCAGTGCTCGACGAGCAGCCGGCCCTGGGCGAGGCCGTCCCAGAACGGAGCGGTCTCCTCGGTGACCATCGGCGCAATCCCGGGGGTCGCGTTCATCCGGCCTCCTGAGGTCGTCGGTCCGCTGCAATCTCTATCATGATAAGTGAGCATTTGCTATCTTAGGGCGGTCGGCGCCGAATGGTCCGACGCACTGCTCGAAGGAGTCGGATGTCCGCCGACCGCATCCTCTTCGGGGCAGCAGCGATGCCGGAACCGGACCGGGACTGGCTCGCCGCCGCCGAAAGCCTGCCCATCGAATCCGTCTGGCAGGGCGGGCACATCCTGCCGCCGAGCGCCACCGGCGAGGCCATCACCCGCCTGTCGCTGATGGTCGCATGGACCGAGCGGGTGCGGGTCGGAACCGCGACACTGCTGCTGCCGCTGTATCCGCCGGTGATCGTGGCCAAACAGCTCGCCGATCTCGATGCCCGCTCCGGCGGCCGGGTGTCGGTGGGGATCGGTGTGGGCGGGGAGTTCGCGCACGAATTCGACGCGGTCGGGGTGCCGGTGAACGAACGCGGCCCGCGCACCGATGAATCGATGGATGTGCTGCGCAAACTCTGGAGCGAGAAGCCGGTCGATCACGACGGCCGATTCCAGCGATTCGAAGGTCTGCGGCTGCGGCCGGTGTCCTACCCCGATAACGAACCGTCGACCATGCGGCCCGGTGGCCCGCCGTTGCTCGTCTCCGGCCGCAAGGCTCCGGCGATCCGCCGCGCTGCCCGTCGCGGTGACGGCTGGATGCCATATCTGATGTCCCCCAACGCCTATGCCCGTTCGGTCGCCGATATCCGGGCCGCAGCCGGCGCCGCCGGCCGCGATCTGACCGGTTTCGAATGGACCCTGTTCCTGTACTGCTCGGTGCGCCGCGACGGAGATCGGGCGCGCGCCGAGGTCGCCGAATTCCTGGGCGGCGCCTACGGCGACAAACCCGGCGCCATGCTGGACAAGATCGCCCCCGCCGGAACTCCGGACGAGCTCACGCCCCGATTCCAGCGGTATGTCGAAGCCGGTGTGCGGCATTTCATCATTGCCCCGGCCACTCGCACCGACACCCTGGAGGTGGTGCGGCTGGCGGCCGAGGAGATCGCGCCGCGTCTGCGGCTGCCCGCGGAAGCCGGCTGAAGGAGGGTGCGTTCGTGAGTGGTGAAAGCCCCTGTGCGGGTTTGTCGGTGGTGGAGGTCGCGGTCGGGGTTTCCGACCTCGGATTGGGACTGGCCGGGGGACTGCCGGGTATGTTGCTGGTCGAACTCGGGGCCGATGTCGTCCGGGTCGTCGGTGCACCGATACCGCTGGACGAGAATGTCTCCTGGGGACGAGTATGGCACCGCGACAAGGAGATTCGCACGGTCACCGACCCCGCCGATATCGCCGCCCTGCTCGATACCGCCGATATCGCGCTGGTCTACGGCCCCGAGGAACGGGTGGAGGCGCGCGGGCTGGGTTACCTGGACCGCACCGCCGCCAATCCGGGACTGGTGTACGCGCGCTGTCGCCCCAGCCGCATCGATTCCGGCGCGATCGACGACTACGGCCTGCTGGTTGAGGCCCGCGCCGGATTCTGCACCCAGCTCGAAGGTCACCGTCCCGGACCGATTTTCACCGATGTGCGTGGCTGCGGAATCGGTGCCGCCTTCCTCATGCTGACCTCGGTATTCGCCCTGCTTCGCCGCCGCGCGCACACCGGAACCGGCGGCTGGAGCGAAACCTCGCTCTACGACGGCATGCTGGCCACCCTCGGCTGCATGATCGGCCGATCCGAACACGCCGCACCCGAGGTCGAGCACTACTGGGAACACGGCTCCACCTTCCCGAACTTCCTGTACCGCTGCGCGGATGGCGAACTGCTGCAGGTGTGGTTCGGCGGAAAAGGTATGTACCAGTCGGTGATCGAGGTGCTCGGCGACGAACCCAGCTCCGACGGGTACTACGCCGACCAAACCAGCGGCCGACTGCAGGCGCGTGCGCAGCGCTGGAAAGCCTTGTTCGCCAAGCAACCTCGCGACTTCTGGGTGCGGCAGCTGCGCGCGGCCAAGGTGGCCTGTGAACCCGTGCTGGGGCCGGGGGAGGTGATGCGCGAGGCGCATGCGGTGGAAACCGGTCTGGCCATTACTCGTTCCGATCAGGGGCACGAGGATCTGATGGTCGGATCCCCGTTCGAACTGCAGCGGCTCGAGCCCGCGCCGGGGCCACTCCCGGATACCGGTATACGCAGTGCTACAGGCCTTTTCGCTGGTCTGAAGGTGGTCGACTTCTCCGCCTTCGTCGCCGGCCCACTGGCCGCGGAGGTGATGGCCGACCTGGGCGCCGATGTCATCAAGGTCGAGCCGCCCGGCGGTGAGGCCATGCGCGCGGCCGCCTACGCGGTCGCGGCCTGCCAGCGCGGAAAGCGAAGTTTGGCAATGGATATCAATGCCCCCGAGGCGCGGCCGGTGGTGGAGAAACTGATCCGCGAGGCCGATGTGGTGCTGCACAACTTCCGCGTGGGCGTCGCCGAACGTCTGGGTATCGACGCCCGCACCGTCGCCGAACTGAATCCGAACGCCGTCTACTGCCATGCCAGCGCGTTCGGTGGCTCCGGCCCGCGCGCCAAATCCCCCGGCAACGACGCACTCATGCAGGCGCTCACCGGTTTCGAGCGCGCCATCGGCGGCGCGGACAACGATCCGATCGCCGCCACCTGGATACCGATCGATATGGCGGGCGGATGGGTAGCGGCCGCCGGAATCGCGCTCGGGCTCTATCAGCGGGCCACCCGCAGCGCCGGTCAGAAGGTGGTGACGAGCCTGCTCGGTGCCGGAATGCTCATGCACAGCGGCGTTTATATCCGCGACGGCGAACTGATCAGCGGGCCCACGCTGGACCGGAACCAGACCGGTTACGGCCCCGGCTACCGCATCTACCAGGGTTCGGATGGACACTGGTTCGCCCTGGTGCTACCCGATCCCGAATCATGGTCCCGCACAGCAGAAATCGCCGATGCCAGCGGGCTGGGCGACTACACACCCCTGCGTTGCGGTGCCGACACGGAAGCCCGCGCCGCCGAAACCCTCCTGGAGACGCGATTCGCCACCGCCCCCGCCGAACACTGGGTCACCACCCTGCGCGCCGCCCGGGTCAACGCCGAACTCATCATCCCGATGAACCGCGGCCAGTTCCGCCACACGATTCTCGACGACCCGGTCAATCGCCAGCTGGGCCGGGTGGTCGGCTTCCGCACCGCAGACTGGGGCTATTTCGAACAGATCGGCCCCCTCATCCGCACCGGCCCGGACGTCATCGGCGGCCCGAGGCTGATGATCCCCCGGGTCGGCGAACAGTCCGAGGAGATTCTGCGCGAACTCGGCTTCGACGACACCCAGGTCGACGAGCTGATCACCACCAAGGTGGTTCGCCAACTCGACTGAGCCGATACCCGAATATGACGGAACTCTTACCGGTGTGTCGGGTGGTCCCGGCGAGGCCCGGGGTGGATGAGAATCGCGGTATGCGGATTTTCCTGACCGGGGCGGCGGGTTTCATCGGGTCCCGGGTGTGGCGGGCGTTGACCGATGCCGGACACGAGGTGGTCGCCGCCGATGTCATGCTGGCCGCCGCGCACGGTGATCGGGCCGAGCCGCCGGACGGACTGCACCGGGTGGACGTGCGTGATCCGGCGGCGTTGGCACCCCTGCTGACCGGGATCGACGCGGTATGTCATCAGGCCGCGGTGGTGGGTGCCGGGGTGACGGTGCGCGACGCCCCCGCCTATGCCGCCCACAACGACCTCGGCACAGCGGTATTGCTGGCGGCGATGGCGCAGGCCGGGTGCCGCCGATTGGTGCTGGCCTCGTCGATGGTGGTCTACGGCGAGGGCAGCTACTGCGGCGATGACGGTGTGGCGGTGGTGCCACCGCCGCGGCGGCGCACCGACCTCGAGGCCGGTCGCTTCGACCACATCCACCCCGATACGGGCACGCCGCTGACCTGGGCCCCGGTCGGCGAGGATGCGGTCCTGCGGCCGCGAAGCCTGTACGC
>JAFMQT010000484.1 GCA_017354515.1 Nocardia sp.
AGATCCACCATCGGGTCAAGAACAATCTGCAGACCGTGGCGGCGCTGCTGCGACTGCAGGCCCGCCGCACCGAGAACGAGGAGGCGCGGCAGGCGCTGACCGAATCGGTACGCCGGGTCACTTCGATCGCCTCGGTCCACGAGATGTTGTCGATGTCGGTGGACGAGGAGGTCGATCTCGATGAGGTGGTCGACCGGCTGCTGCCGATCATGGCCGATGTGGCGACCGTGCACACCGCGCGGATCAAGGTCCGCCGCGACGGTTCGCTGGGCGTATTTTCCGCCGAGCGGGCCACCCCGCTGGTGATGGTGCTGACCGAACTCGTACAGAACGCCATCGAGCACGCCTTCGCATCAGGCGAAAACGGAACTGTCACAATACGTTCCGAGCGTTCGGCCCGGTGGCTCGATGTCATCATCAGCGATGACGGCGGGGGTTTGCCAGAAGGTTTCAGTCTGGAGGGCTCGGACCGTCTGGGATTGCAGATCGTGCGCACGCTGGTCACCGCGGAACTGGGCGGTTCGATAGGACTACATCCGGGTACGGATATCGGTACCGATGCGGTGTTGCGGGTGCCGCTGGGGCGGCGCAACGCGCGATGAAAAGGGCCGGCCGCTAAAAGCGGTACAAATAGGAAAAAGTGAAACCCGGCACCTTTCGGTGCCGGGTCGAATTGTATTACCGGCCGGGCTGTGCGGATTAGGCCGACAATACCGCTGCGCGTCGTCTCAGACGACGGTGCGCGCCCGGGTGCGGGCGTTACGCCGCTTCAGCGCCCGGCGCTCGTCCTCGCTCATACCACCCCACACGCCGGCGTCCTGTCCGGAAGACAGGGCCCAGGACAGGCAATCGGCAGTGACGGGGCAGCGGGCGCAGACCAGCTTGGCATCGGCAATCTGCGCGAGCGCGGGACCGCTGTTACCCACCGGGAAGAACAGTTCGGGGTCCTCATCGCGACAGATGGCCTTGTGGCGCCAGTCCATTCCTCTGCTCCTTTGCATGGGCGCCTCAGGCGCCACTGGTTTGTGGTCCGTTCACTTGTGCGACTCGAATGTTTCCGCACGGTTTCTTGTGAATGCTTTCACGAACACCGTAGATGTCAATAGGCCTGCGGTGCACCGTGTGGAAGCTCACGCTCTAAGACCCAGATAGCGGGTCTGCGCAGTCCTTTCTACTCGCTCGCGCGGGTTTCCGCAGCCCAACTGTGATGTTTCTCGGATTCCCCTGTCCGATTACGGCTTCGGGGCGACCACTTCGAGCGCTTTCGGGACCGAGGTGAAATCCACCACATTGCGTCGGCCGATGAAATCGCCGTCGATTTGCAGGCCCACCTCATCGTCGGCCTCGATCCGCACCGAGGGGACGTCGTCGGTCCGGAAGAGTTTGCGCGACTTGGGATTCGACTTCGCCGACAACAACTGCCGGACCACCCGCAGGGTCGGCAGCAGCGCCATCGTCCGCATGGCGAATACGCCCAGGCCGGCTTCGAATGTCGTGCCCGGATTGGTACGAACAGGTCGTTGGTCCAGATATGTCCAGGGGTTGGTATTGGTGACGAACGCGTAGTGCACCGACTCGATCGGATCCCGCCCGGGGATCCGGACGGTGAGCGCCGGTTCGCGGCGCCGGCTCCGGAAGAATTGCCGGACCGTGGTGCGCACGTAGCGGGCCGGCGTCGCGGATTTGCCGGCCGCCCGGGATCGGTCGATCGCCTCGCACACATCGGCGTCCAGACCCACCCCAGCGCTGAAGATGCTCCAGCGGCCGTCGGCGACCATCAGGCCGATCCGGCGGTCCACGGTATCGGGGCCGTGTTCGTCCCCGGGGGAGAGCAGATCGATCAGCTGATTGGTCGCCGACACCGGGTCGGGATCGATCCCCAGCGAGCGCGCGAACACATTCGCCGAACCACCCGGAATGACGCCGAGCCGGGGCAATCGGCCCGAAGCCGGCACCACGGTCTCGGTGCCGGCGGTGAAGTGCGGCAGCGGCAGGAAACCGTTGACGGTCTCGTTGACCGTGCCGTCGCCACCGTGCACCACGATCAGGTCCATCTCGGCCTCGGTCGCCCACTGGGCCAATTCGGCGGCGTGCCCGCGATGCTGGGTGTGCGCGACGATCAACTGGGTGCGGCTCTCCAGGGCGTGGGCGAGCAGATCCCGAGTGGCCGGAGTGGTCGAGGTGGCATTCGGGTTCACGATCAGCAACGTCCGCACGCGAGCAGCCTACTGAGCCGGCGGCCCGGAGAACATCCGCGCCGGTGCCAGACCGCGTCCGGTGCCCGCCGGTCCGGCCGCGACCCGGCCGGATCTACCCTGGGTGGGTGGTGAAACAGAAGGCGGACCGGGACGAAACGACCGGTGCGGACGAACCGGCTCCGGGCACGGTGCGCGCGGCGGGCCTGGTGGCCGCACTCGAGGGGTTGGCCGGGGTCATCATCGCGATCGTGCTGGTGGTGCAGGGCCTGACCGCCCACCACGGCAACGCCGCCTCGGCGTACGGCACCGCCGCGTGGTTCGCGATCCTGGCGGGCGCGATCCTGGCCGCCGGCATCGGCCTGCTGCGCGGTAAGCGCTGGGGCCGGGCGATCGTGGTGATCGCGGGCATTCTGCTGTTGCCGGTCGCCTGGTACATGTTCCGTTCCCATCGCCTGGAACTGGCGGTCCCGGTCGCGGTACTGGCTATCGTGACACTCGGCCTGATCTTCGCCCCGCCCTCGCTGCGCTGGTTCGCCGCGGCCTACGACACCACCGGCTGACACCGGCCGGACGGCCTCAGGACCGGACGCCGGCTGCGAGGCGGGTGAGTGCTTGCCCGTCCAGCCGGAAGCCGGTCCACTCGTCCTGGGCCACCGCGCCGAGTGCCCGGTAGAACTCGATCGAGGGCGTATTCCAGTCCAGCACAGACCAATCCACGCGGGTATAGCCGTTGGTCACCGCCTCGCGGGCCAGAGCGGTCAGCAGGGCCTTGCCCAGACCGGTGCCGCGGGCCTCGGGCCGAACGTACAGATCCTCGAGGTAGATCCCGTGTTTGCCAGTCCAGGTGGAATAGTTCAAAAACCAGATGGCACAGCCCGTTACGCGGTCGTCCACGGTGGCCACGTGCGCGAAAACCGCCGGCGCCGGACCGAACAGGGCAGCGTGCAGATCCCGCGTCGTCAGGGCGCACTGCTGTCGTGCGTGCTCGTATTCGGCCAGGTCGTAAACCAATTCGACGAGGGCCGGAACGTCATCGGGGGTGGCGCGGCGAATCATCGGCGGGCTCCGATCGGCGGTCGTTGTCCGGCAGCGCCGGGGTGAGATTGTGCGCGAGGATCGTTCGGGTGTGGTGTTCGCGTCCCAGCACGCTGATCGCGGCGGTGGACAGGAAGAACCGCTGCCCCTCCCGCACCGGGAATCCGGCCCATCGCGCGATCAGGACGCGGGAGAAATGCCCGTGGCCCACCAGTACTATATCGCGTTCACGCAGCGCCGATCGGACCGATTCCAGGACCCGATCCGCCCTGATGCGGACCTGTTCGGCGGATTCGCCGCCGGGTACCGCGCCGGTGAAAATGGTCCAGCCCGGGGCGGTTTCGCGAATCCGCGCGGTGGTGACCCCCTCGTACTCGCCGTAATCC
>JAFMQT010000485.1 GCA_017354515.1 Nocardia sp.
CGCCGCGGCGAACATGGTGGTGATGCCGGCGTTGGCCAGGATCCCGGGCATGGTCGCGGCATTGACGAACGCCGCGATCGCCAATACCAAGGCGGCGACGCCCGCCGCCACCCTCGCCCAAGTCCGGACCCCACCCGCGCGCGAGACACCCACCGGGGCCAGAGCTTCCACCGGCGAAACCCGATAGACCTGGTATGCCGCCAGCCCGGCAGCGGCCAGACAGATCGCGACAGCGACCACGATCGCCACCGGAATCACCCAGATCGGCAGGTCGAATTCCACTCGCGCGGTGACCGACTGCAGGAATACCGCGGGCAACTGTCCAATGGTGAACCGGCCCAGAAAGACTCCCAGTACCGATCCGGCCGCGGCGCCGACCAGTGCGAGCGCGGCGGTCTCCAGCAGCAGATCCCCCACGATGGATCGCCGGGTTCCGCCGATGGCGCGCAGCATCGACAGGCGTGGCCGGCGCCCCGCGATCGCCATACTCATCGCGATATAGATCAGGAACGCCGACACCAGGAATGTCATCCCGGCCGCGGACAACGCCGTGAACCGGATCAGCGTGACACCGTTGCCGGCCTTGGTGCGCTCGGCAACCGGCGCCCCGACCACCGCGCGGCCGGCAACCACACGAGTCACGTTCTCGCGCAGGGTGTTCCGATCCGCTCCGGGTGCGGCGACGATCAGGACCGAATCGAGTTTGCCGGCTTTGGCGGCGGCCTGCTGCGCCAGCGGCAGCGGCGCCAGCAAATAGTGGCCGCCGTTGAAAGAACCGGCGCCGGTGTCCGGCAGCACCGCGGCGACGGTGACCTCGACATCCTGTAGCCGCAGGACCTGACCGGTTCGCAAGCCGGTGCCCGGGCCGGCGACGACGCCGTTGTTCACAGTCGGCAGTGCCGCACCCTGGGCACGCAATTCGTCCTGCAGCGGACTGCGCAAAGCGGCGGCGTTGGCATCGGTGCCCAGCAGCAACACCGACCCGTTCGGGGTGGTGACCGGACTCTGGATCAGCGGCACCGCGGCGCCCACTCCGGCGACGGCGGCGATATCCGAGCGCACCGCATCACCGAATCCGGTGTCGGTGGCGCCGGAGACCTCGAGGGCGGCATCGCCGGTGATGCCGGTGGCGACGGTGTCCACCGAATGGTCGATCGAGCCGATGATCGACAGCACCGTCACCAGCAGGGCGGTCGATACCGCCACCACCGCGACCGTCGCGAACGCACGACCTCGATGGTCGGATAGTTCACGAAAACTGAACACCCACCATCGATTCAGAGCGGATCTCACCCGGCGGCCCCCGCGGTGTCGGACAGGATGCCGCCGTCGGAGAGGGTGACGATCCGGTCGGTGGTTTCAGCGGCCTCCAGATTGTGGGTCACCGTGATCACCGCGCGCCGGCGGCCACTGTCGTGAGCGATCTCGGCGAGCAGGTCCATCAGTTGCGCACCGGATTTGGAGTCGAGATTGCCGGTGGGCTCATCGGCCAGAATGATCGGCGCGTCCAGCATGAGCGCGCGGGCCACCGCGACCCGCTGCATCTGCCCGCCGGACAGCTCCGCCGGTCGATGTTCGGCACGATCGGACAACTCGACAAGCGAAAGCAGTTCCAGCGCACGCCTTTTGGCCTTGCGCAAGGTTCCGCCGTCCAGCAGGCTCGGTAACGCCACATTTTCCCAGGCGCTCATCGCGGGCAGCAGGTTGAAGAACTGGAAGACGAATCCGACGGTATGCCTGCGGAATTCGGAGAGGCTGTTGTCGTCCAGACCACCGATATCGCGGCCGTCGAATTCCACCCGCCCAGTGTCGGGAGTGTCCAGAGCGCCCAGAATATGCAGCAGGGTGCTCTTTCCCGCCCCCGACGGTCCCACGATGGAGGCGAACGTGCCGGTCTCGAGCCGCAGACTCACCGAGTTCAGGGCGCACACCCGTTGGCCGCCAACGGTGTAGGACTTATCGACATCGGTCAATTCGAGCATTGCACGACCTCCTCGATCGAGGGCAGCGCGTCACCCAGATATCCGGAATCGAGGCAGTAGTCCAGTAGCGTACGCAGGTATTCGTCCCCGGTTTCCGGCGGCTGGGCGCCGGTCAAGGCGGCGGTATTCGCGGTGTCGAAGGAACGCTTACCCTCGAAATAACTGACGTACTGCGCACCGATCCGCAGATAGTACTCGCGCTCGATGGCGTCCAGGGCGTCCGCGTCGAACGATGTGCGCGGGACGAATCTGGCGACCTCGAACGAGGGGTATTCGGCGAACACATCCGATATCCGGCGCAGCGTCAACGCCTCGTCGCCGACCGCGTGATGGGTAACCCCTTCGGCCCGTGGGAAATCCGATACCGCGGCGACCACCACATCGGCGACGAAATCCACCGGGGCCAAGGACAGGCTGGCATCGTAGCGGCCGGGCAGGGTCCGAAGCTTGCCCTCCACGATCAGCTTCACGATGGTGTAGAGGTTCTTGTAGTCGCGGATCTCGCCGGTGTCGGCGTAGCCGGTCACGATGCCCGGCCGCACGATCGACCAACGCAGTCCCTCGGTACCGCGAACCAGGTTCTCGGCGTGAAATTTACTGCGCTCGTAGCCGTTTCCGAACGAATGCGCATCGGTCAGGTCGGATTCGGCGATCGCGCCCTCGCGTCGACCGCAGACGTATGCCGTACTCACGTACACCAGCGGAACGTCCCACGCGCGCGCCAGGTAGCAGGCATTGCGGGTGCCGCCGATATTGAGTTCGTCGTAATCGCGTTGCGGAGCAGCGAAATCGGTGGTCGCGGCGCAGTGCACAACCATCCCGATCCGCCCCGACAGTGCTGCGAGCGCATCGCCGCCCAGGCCGAAATCCGGCGTCCGGACATCGCCACACACCCAGCTGACAGGGGCGTCGGGATCGGATACGAAGGACACCGCATCGATCGAATTTCCGGCGCAGTCGACGATATCGGCTTTGCGGTGCGTCAACGCAACCACCGTGTGACCGCGGCGGCACAGCCGGGCGATCACCTCCGACCCGACCAGCCCGGTGGCACCGGTCACCAAAACCGCACTTGCACCAAGGGTTACGCTCCGCTGCCGCCTCCAGGCCCGACCGCTCATGCCGGTGCTCCCTGCTGTTCGGCCACCAACCGAACCACATCGCCGACGGTCAGTACATCCACCAGGTGCTGAGGATTCTGCCGGGGCAGGGTGAAGACCCGCTCGAGCGCGACGGTCAGTTCCATCAGCCGGATCGAGTCGAAGCCGAGATCCTCGATCAGATGCTGCTCATCGCTCACCTCGGCCGGTTCCTGCGGCGCCATCCGCAGCACCAGTGCGCGGACGCGGTCGGCCAATGTCTCGGTCATCGTGAATCCCCTGCCTGGGTGTCGTTATCGGTTCGGTCGTCGCGCTGATGCGGTTGTCCGCCGCCGGATGCCAGCAGATCCTGCACCTCGTCGATCGGAAGTTCGGCGTTGAGATACGCCGCCAAGCGCACCCAGTCGTAGCTGATCTCCAAGGTCCGGCGCCACTGCTCATGCGAGTCGAACGAGGCCGGGAAACTCAGATCGGCGGTGGCACGGGCTGACTCGACGAAGGTGTCGAGCAGGGCCAGTCCCGCATCCGGGTCGTCC
>JAFMQT010000153.1 GCA_017354515.1 Nocardia sp.
CCGGCGATGCCGACGGCTGCGCCGGGACCGAATACCGCGCGACCGGCGACCGGTCCGGGGGCGCAGCAGGTGTCGCAGCCCAATCATCCGGCGCAGCCGATGGCGCCGCGGCCGATGTCGCAACCCAACCCGATGGCGCCACCGATGCCGCGGCCCTATCCGACGTCGCAACCGCATCCGATGGCGCAACCCAGTCCGATGGCCCAGCCGAACCAGATGGCCCCACAGAACCAGATGGCCCCACAGAACCAGATGGCCCCACAGAACCAGATGGCTCAGCCGAATCCGATGGTTCAGCCGCATGCGATGTCGCAGCCGAATCCGATGGCCCCCGTACAGCACGGCTACGGCGCGCCGGTCAATCCGTATCAGCAGGCCGGGTATGGGCCGCCCGCGCCGAAGGGCAGATCCAAGACCGGTGTGATCATCGGGATCATCGTCAGTGTGATCGTGGTGTTGCTGATGATTCTGATCATCATGGTCGGTGCGTCGCACTGACGTGGGGTCGGGGATATTCCCGATGGCGCGGAACGCCGGCGTTCAGCAGACTGGTGGACATGACTGCCGACGCTGTGGGCACCGAACCTGCGGCCGTGACCACGCTCGCGGCCCGAGCGACCGATCTGACCAAGCTGTACGGAACCGGAGACACCCAGGTCCGTGCCCTGGACGGGATCAGTGCGGAATTCGCGCAGCGGGAATTCACCGCGATCATGGGACCGTCCGGGTCCGGGAAATCCACGCTGATGCACTGTCTGGCCGGGCTCGACAGCGCCACCTCCGGCACCGTCGAGATCGGCCGGACCGCACTGACCGGTCTGTCGGACAAGCAGATGACGCTGCTGCGCCGCGACCGGATCGGATTCGTCTTCCAGGCCTTCAACCTCGTCCCCACACTGACCGCACTCGAGAACATCACGCTGCCACTGGATATCGCCGGCCGTAAACCGGATCGGCCATGGCTGGATTCGGTGATCGAGCGGCTGGGGCTTGGGGACCGCCTGGATCACCGGCCCAGCGAACTGTCCGGGGGGCAACAGCAGCGGGTGGCGTGTGCGCGGGCGCTGGTGGGCCGGCCGGACATCATCTTCGGTGACGAGCCGACCGGAAATCTCGACTCGCGATCCTCGGGCGAGGTGCTGGCGATTCTGCGGGCGGCGGTTGACGAATTCGGCCAGACCGTGGTGATCGTGACCCACGAACCGCACGCCGCGGGCTACGCCGACCGGGTGATATTCCTCGCCGACGGTCGCATGGTCGACGAATTACGTGATCCGACAGCGGATTCGGTGCTCGATCGCATGAAACTACTGGAGGCACAATGAGTGACAATTGCGGAGCGGCTCGTTGTGCCGACCGGGTGCGGGTGTCCCGCAAGATACTGGAGGCACAATGAGTGACAATTGCGGAGCGGCTCGTTGTGCCGACCGGGTGCGGGTGTCCCGCAAGATACTGGAGGCGCAATGAGTGACAATTGCGGAGCGGCTCGTTGTGCCGACCGGGTGCGGGTGTCCCGCTGGATACAGCAGGGGTAGGACTCTCGTGGCCTCGCCTATGCGCACGGTGACTCTGCGCAATCTGGCCGCGCACAAGGTCCGGCTCGCGCTGACCCTGCTGTCGGTGGTGCTCGGGACCGCGTTCGTGGCGGGCTCGTTCGTGTTCACCGATACCCTGCAGCGCACCTTCGACGGTATCTTCGCCGATCAGGCCAAGGGGGTGGATGTCCGCATCGAGCCGGAAAGTCAACGCTCCCTGGGTATTCCGAATGACGTCGTCGATCGGGTGACGGCCACGCCGGGGTTGCGGGCGGCGGCGCCGGCGGTGCAGGGCGCGGTGGTGCTGCTGCAGAACGGGCATGCGGTGCAGACCGGGGGTGCGCCCAGTTGGGGCCGGTCCTATCTGCCGCCGGGCAAGAACGTCGCCGAGGCAGAACATTTCGTCTCGGGAGCCCCGCCCGCGGTGCCCGGGCAGGTGGCGATCAATTCCGGCGGCGCTCGCAAGGCCGGTCTGCGTGCCGGGGACAGAACCCGGGTGCTGGTGCCCGCGCGCGGCACGATGGATATGACCGTCAGCGGCATCTACGACATGTCGTCCGATTCCGGGGGGTTCATCGGGCTGTTGTTCGAGGACACACAGGCACGGCAGTTGTTCACCGATGGCGAACATGTGGCATATGTGGATATCGCGGCGGCACCGGGTGTTTCACCCGATGTGCTGCGCGACCGCCTCGCCCGGATCCTGCCGGACTACAAGGTGCACGACGGCAATCAGGTGCGTGCCGATCTGAAACAGCAGGTCGGCAATGCCCTGAAGTTCGTCAACTACTTCCTGCTGGCGTTCGGGGCGATCGCGCTGCTGGTCGGCACCTTCATCATCTACAACACATTTTCGATGATCGTGGCGCAACGGTTGCGTGAGCTGGCATTGCTGCGCGCCATCGGCGCCGATCGCCGTCAGGTGGGATTGTCGGTGGTGGCCGAGGCGGCGCTGATCGGACTGATCGGCAGTGTGCTGGGCCTGGCGGCCGGAATCGGGCTGGCGTTCGGGCTCTCGGCCCTGCTCAACGCCTTCGATGTCGGGTTGCCCACCGGAACCATGCAGGTCACGCCGCGCACGGTGGCGGTGGCCCTGGCGATCGGGGTGGTGGTCACCGTCGGCAGCGCCTATGCGCCGGCGCGGCGGGCGGCGTCGATTCCGCCGGTGGAGGCGATGCGTGAGGAGTTCGCCACGATCGGTGATTCGCTGCGGGGGCGCACCGGTATCGGCGCCGCGCTGGCCGTCCTGGGCGTAGTCCTGGTGGTGTTGGGCGCCCAGCACACCGGCGGGCACGCCGCCGCCGTCGTCGGGGTCGGCGCCGCCGCGATGATCTTCGCCGTCCTGTTCGCCGCACCGGCGCTGTCGAGACCGGTGGTCGGTGCCCTGGGCCTGGCGGTGCGGGCGTTCGGGCCGATCGGAACCATGGCCCGCAATAATGCCGTGCGCAATCCGCGCCGCACGGCCGCGACGGCCTTCGCGCTCACCCTGGGACTGATGCTGGTGACGGCGATCGGCATGCTCGGCGCCTCCGCCAAGGCCAGTGTGGGCGATCTGGTCGACAAGGGGGTGGGCGCCGATTACATCCTGATGGGCCCGCAGATGATCGGTGTGCCACCCGGAGCGGCCCAGGCGGCCCGATCGGTCACCGGGGTATCGGATGTGGTGGCCTTCCGGGGGGTGGCGTTCCAGGTCGGCGGTAAGCAGATGACCGGCACCTCGCCGGATCGGCCGATGGATCCGGTCCTGCGCTTCGACCTGCGCCATGGCACCGCGGCACTCACCGGAAATTCCATTCTGGTATCGGAAACCGAAGCGGCGCAGCAGAAGTGGAAGGCCGGCCAGCAGGTCGAGATCACCAGTGTGGACAACCGGAAACTCCAGGTGACGGTCGCCGGCGTCTACGCCGACAGTCAGCTACTCGGTCCGCTGGTGGTTTCCGGCGATCTGTACGACCAGGTGATGCCGGTATCGCTGCGCACCGATCTGGTGGTGCTGATCAAGGCCGCGCCGGGAGCCGATCTCGCCGCCATGCGGGGCGGGCTGGTGAAGGCGACCGAATCGTATGTCGTTGTCCAGGTGCAGGATCGCGACGAATTCAAGGGGGAGCGGGGTAAACAGATCGACACCATGCTGGCGATCCTGTACGGACTGCTCGCCTTGGCGGTGGTGATCGCGATTCTCGGTATCGTCAATACCCTGGCGCTGTCGGTGGTCGAACGGCGGCGTGAGATCGGCATGTTGCGTGCGGTGGGAACGCAGCGGCCGCAGATCCGCCGAACGATCTACCTGGAGTCGGCTCTGATCGCGATATTCGGGGCGGTCGTGGGGGTGATGCTGGGCCTCGGGCTCGGTGTCGGATTCCTTCGCACCCTGTCGAATCTGGGACTCGGCACCATCGCGGTGCCGTGGGGGCAGATCGTGGGAATGTTGATCGGCTCGGGGGTGGTTGGTGTGCTTGCCGCACTGTGGCCGGCCGTGCGTGCGGCCCGCACGCCACCGCTGGCCGCCATCGCCGATCTATGACCACCGCGCCCGGAGGATCCTCGCCCGGCTATGAGTAATGCCTTCGCCCGCAACCTGTTCCGGGCGAAGGCATCTCCGGACGTAGGCATCTCCCGAGGTAGGAGTCGACCGCCGGTATCAGCCGCAGTAGTGGCAGACGCCGCCGGCCGGGAGCTGGATGAAACACTGGGAGCAGACCGACGGCCGGGCCTCGGTGCTGAGCTCCTCCTTGACCGAGCTGGGTTTACCGGCCGAGCGCTTGCGGCGGCGCGCGTCGACCTTCGGGGTCAGCGGTGGCACCCCCACTTCGGCCGGCATCTCCGCGCCGTAATGCTGATAGCACTGCCAGCGGGCGTAGGCGGCGTGCAGTTCCAGGTCGTCGGGGATGGGCAGGGCGGCGAGTTCGAGGACGTATTTGTAGTCGTCGCCGACGGTGTGGTTCTGGCGGACACACAGTGCCGTCAGCGGCGGTTCGCCGGCGCTGTGGCAGCGGCGTGCGACCTTGCGCAGAATCGCGGCCATCCACGTGCGGGTCGGGGCCTCGGTGCGGACCCCCGAGACCTCCTGAATCCGCTCCGCCAATTCCTTCACGGTAATGAAATGCCCGTATCCGGTGGCGATTTCGGCCAGTTCGGCATGGGCCGCCAACGCCCAGGCCACCGCTGCTTCACGAAACGACACCGCAGTGTCGTCAACTACCCGCCATGCTCCTGCCGTCGTGGCCGCGGAATTCTTCAACACCGAACTACGTTATCGCGTCCGTTCTCGAGGTGCTGAGCGGGTCGACCTCCTGATGCGGTGCCTGTGATGAAAGTTACTTCACCCCAACCGGTTCGGGGCCGGAAATGCCTTCCGCCGCGTTCGGCTCGTCCGGGATGCGGTGCCGCGAGTGGCCCCGGCGCACTGTCCACCGCTCGGTATCTTGCGGGACACCCGCCCCCGATCGGCGCAACGAGCCGCTGCGCGATTGTCGCTCGTAGCGCCTCCGGCGGGCAACTATCCGGATAACAATCGCGCTGGTCCCGGCGATAATCGAGCGTGACCGAGATTCCACCCGCCGACACCACGGCCGCGCCGACACCGGGCGCCGGCACTCCCGCCGCGGACGATCGCTGCCCCTGTCGCAGTGGTGAGTCCTTTGGGCGGTGCTGCGGTCCCCGGCTGGATGGAACCAGCCCGGCCCCGACCGCCGAGGCGCTCATGCGGTCGCGATATACCGCCTTCGCGACCGGTGATCGCGATTATCTGCTGCGAACCTGGCATCCGCGGACCCGGCCGCGTCGGCTGGATCCGGACCCCGAGCGGCGGTGGGTCGGTCTGGCGGTGCTCGAAACCCGCGCCGGCGGCCTGTTCGATCAGACCGGTGAGGTGCGATTCCAGGCCAGTTTCCGGTCGCCTGGTCAACGGGGAATTCTGGCCGAGTGCAGCCGGTTTGCCAGAGTGGATGGGAGGTGGTTGTACGTCGACGGTGATGTCGGGGGCGATATCGAATCGTAACCCAGCCCTCCAATACTTCCGCTGTTCCGCCACTACCATGTCCGAAACTAAATTTCCGAATAAAACGGATAGCCAATGATTAGCTGATAGTCTCAAGTTGTCTCGGTTCCCGCCCGCGACCTCGGCCACTTCGATCGAGATTCACGTTCGAGAACGGCCCTCGAAAATTGATCTAGAACGTACTCTCGGTTATAGGAAGTACCAGGAGGTGCGCGATGAGCACTCGAACCAGAACCATCGGCCCCACCGAGGACATGCTCGGCAGCGGACCCATCGCACACACGACCGGTGGCTCCGTCCGCGGATTCCGGGCCGGTCCGGTCGACGTCTGGCGCGGCATCCCCTACGCCGGCGCCCCCGCCGGACCGCGCCGATTCGCCCGCCCGCAGCCGCCCGAGCCCTGGTCCGGCGTTCGCGACTGCACCGAATTCGGTGAGATCGCCCCGCAGACAATGGGGGATATGGTCCCGGTCGACTCGGGCCTGAAGATGGGCGAGGACTGTCTCTGGGTCAACGTATGGGCGCCGTCCGGTGAACCTGCACGGCCGCGGCCGGTGATGGTGTGGCTGCACGGTGGCGCCTTCTGCCTGGGAACGGCGGCACAGCGCATCTACGACGGTCGCCACCTGGCCGAGACCGGCGGCGTGGTGATCGTCGGGGTCAACTATCGGCTCGGTGCGCTCGGCTTCCTGGACCTGTCCTCGCTCGGTGCGGATTTCGTGCCGAATCTGGGCCTGCACGATCAGATCGCGGCACTGGAATGGGTGCGCGACAACGCCGAGGCCTTCGGCGGCGACCCCGGCAATGTGACGATCTTCGGGGAGTCCTCGGGTGCGGGCTGTGTGACCGCGCTGCTGACCTCACCCCGCGCGGCCGGGCTGTTTCATCGGGCGATCGCCCAGAGCCCGCCCGCCACCACCGTTTTCGGCGCCGATCGGGCCGCAGGGGTGGCCCGCCGATTCCTGGACCTGATGGAACTGCCGCCCGAACGAGCCGGGGAACTGCTCGAATGCCCCATCGAGCGGATCGTCGAAGCGGCCGGAACGCTGCTGGACGAGGTTCCGGTGCAATCGCCGGGCCGGTTGGCGGCGGCGCCGGTGGTGGACGGCGATCTGCTGCCCACCTATCCGACCGACCGCTTCGCGCGCGGACGTTCGCACCGGGTGCCGCTGATCATCGGCACCAATCGCGACGAGGCGTCGCTGTTCCGGCTGTTCCGCTCGCCCATCCTGCCGGTGACCCCGGACGCGGTGAACACGATGCTGGAGGCCATCGCCGAGGAGAATCCGGGGATGTCGCACGAACGCATCGCCGAAATCGCCTCGGCCTATCCGGATCTGGCCAAGACCCGGGGCGCGCTGGCGATGTCCGGTGATGCCGCCTTCCGGATGCCGGCGCACTGGGTCGCCGACGCGCACTCCCGCCACACCCGCACCTGGATGTACCGGTTCGATCAGGCCACCCCGATGCTCAAAGCGGCCCGCGTCGGCGCCGGACATGCCACCGAATTGCCGTATATTTTCGGTAATTTCGGTTCTTTCGACCACGACCCGACCTTCTGGCTGGGCGGGCGCAAGGCCGCGATGGAGGTCTCCGGCCGGATGATGCGGCGCTGGCTGGCCTTCGCCGAACACGGTGTCCCCGCGGCGCTGGACGGCTCCAAACACTGGCCGCCCTACCGCGAAGCCGGCCGTGCCACCCTGGTCGTCGACTCCACCGACCAGGTGATCGAGGACCCTGATCACAACCTCTACACCGCCTGGGGCGACCAGGCGGTCGGCTTCAGCTAGACGCCGCTGGTCTGTTCGGCGCGCTGTCCCAGGCGGACCGGCAGGCGGCTGAATCCGTGCAGGGTGAACAGTGGCCGCCGCGGCGGATTCGGTTCGGCCAGTTGGAGATCGGGGAACCGCTCGAACAGCGCGCGCAGTGCGTGCGTGCCCTCCATCCGGGCCAGGCTCGCGCCCAGACAGGTGTGAATTCCGGTGGAGAAGGTCAGGTGATCCTTGGCGTTGGCCCGGGTGACATCGAAGCGGTGCGGATCCTCGAAGACCTTCGGATCGCGGTTCGCCCCGGCCAGCAGGGTGACTACGGTGCCCCCGCGCGGGATCGAGACGCCGCCCAATTCGAGGTCGCGACCGGAGATGCGCCCGGTGCGCTGGACGGGAGCGTCGTAGCGCAGGATCTCCTCGATGGCATTGGGCCACAGCGTCGGATCCTCGCGCAGCAGTGCCCGCTGCTCGGGGTGGTTGACCAACTGCACGATGCCATTGCTGATCAGATTCACGGTGGTCTCGAATCCGGCGCCCATCAGCAGGGTCGCGGAGGCCTTGAGCTCCTCGTCGTCGAGTTCGCCGGCGGTCACCAGATTCGACAGGATGTCCTCACCGGGTTCGCGGCGCAGGCGGGCGATATGGGTGTCGAGGTAGCGGTCCAGTTCGTCGATCGCCTTCGAGGCCTCGCGAGTGGTGCGCCAGCTGATCCCGATATCGAGCATCGGCGAGACCAGATCACCCCACTCCAGGAACCGCATCCGGTCCTCGTCCGGGAACCCGAGCATTTCGGAGATGATCGCGATCGGCACCTGGGCGGCGAAATCGCGCACCAGATCCGCCGAGCCGTTGTCCGGCAGTGCGTCCAGCAGTTCCAGGGTGACCGACTCCACTCGGTCGTTCAGCCGGCGGATCGCACGCGGGGTGAATGCCGAGGTCACCGGTTTACGCATCCGGGTGTGCTCGGGCGGATCGATCACCAGCATGGACGGCGGCTGCACCGGATTGGGCGGCAGCGGCGCCAGCTCGATCAACGGCCGCAGCCGCGGCGGTACGAAGCCCACCGCCGCCGACACCCGGAAAGTGTTGTCCCGCAGTATGGTCCGGCACAACTCGTGGTCGACGGTGGCCCATCCGAAGGGCGACCGGGCCACCGGACCCTGGGCGCGCACGTGCTCCAGCAGCGGAATCGGATCGTCGATCACCTGGGTGTCGGACATCATCCGCGCGATCGTGTCCCCGCGTCGCGCATAGGTCTTCAGGACCAGTCGAGGTGTGCCCTGGACAACCATCCACCGGAACAAATACCGCAGCTTCATCGCCAACCCTTCGTCGTGCCTGCGATCTACGGTACGGAGCCCCGGCCCCGCTGTGAAACGGACCACGGGCGGAGCGGGGAGACCTACCGGGGTAGGAGATCAGGACCGGCGGACGGTGATTCGCTCGGTCGCCGCGCGGCGTTCGAGCAGATCCGGATCCGCGGCGGTGACCTGCACCAGTGAGGCGCCGGCCGCGTAGACCGCGAGCAGTCCGTCGATCAATGCCGTGGCATCGGCCCAGCCGGAGGTGGACAGCACCCGGTCCGTCGCCGACAACCCCTGCCGTTGCGCCGAGGCACGGGCCTGATCCAGCGTGTCGGCGACCCCGCGGCCCTCCAGCGCCGCTCCGGCCCCCGAGGGCTGAAACTGGTCGCCGTGCCCGCGCACGGAGGTGGCGAAATCGGTGACCCCGACCGGCAGATCGGGTACCGGCCCACCCATCGGATCCAGGGACAGCGCCGCGACTTCCGCGATCGCATC
>JAFMQT010000154.1 GCA_017354515.1 Nocardia sp.
GCCCGAGCCGCAGCACGTTCTCGGTGAGCTTGCGGCGCAGGGTGCTGGCGGGATCGTCCGCCGATTCCAGGATCAGGCGCTTGGCCGCGCGCCAGGTCGCCTGCGCCAGACCGGTGATCTCCTCACGGCCCATCACCTCGGCCTTGATCCGTTCGGCCTTGGCGATCATGGCCTCGTCGTACTGCAGATCGCGGGCGAAATCATCCATGAACCGGTTGGCCGCGATCCGGACCTCGTGATTGGGCTGGGAACGGATCTTCCAGGTGATCTCCACCAGCTCCCGGTAGATCCGCTCGGACAGCAGGATATTGGCGAATCGCGGCGACCAGGCCGGGGCCTCGCGCAGCACGATCCGATCCAGAGTCTCCTGGCTGCCCAGCGCCCATTGATGGATCCGCTCGGCCAGCAGATCCAGCAGGGCCTGCTGCCGGTTCTCGGCCAGCAGTTCGGCCAGCACCCGGCCGATCGGCGGCCCCCACTGCGGTTCGGCGATCCGCTTGACCAGCGTCTGGTCGATCACCTGCTCGACGTCCTCGTCCCGCAGCGCGCCGATCACAGCGCGCAACATCGTCGAGGACTCCTGGGAGATGCGCGCGGCATGCTCCGGTTCGGCCATCCAGCTACCCAGACGCAGGGAGATCCGCGCCGAATTGACCTTCGCCGCGACCGTATCCGGCGACAGGAAGTTGGTCCGGACGAAGTCGCCCAGGCTCTCGCCGAGCTGATCCTTCTTCTTGCGGATGATCGCGGTGTGCGGAATCGGCAGCCCCAGCGGATGCCGGAACAGCGCGGTCACCGCGAACCAGTCCGCCAGCGCGCCGACCATGCCGGCCTCCGAAGCGGCGCGCACATACCCCACCCAGCCGCCGCCCAGATGCTGGGAACCGAGCCAACCGCAAACCAGATAGACAACCGTGGCCGCCACCAGGAATCCGGTGGCGACCAACTTCATCTTGCGCAGGTCCCGGCGTTTGCCGGTCTCGTCCATCAGGTCGGAGAACGATGTCCCCGGTTCGGCGCGGGGGCTATCGGGGGGACCTCCCGCTCCCGGCGCGGATCCCGGGGCCGGGTTCACGTCCGCCAGGACGGGGGCACTGCCGGCAGATTGCTCCATATTCCCCATTCTGGCCGGATCCGGGGCCGTCTCGCCGCCCGGGCCGTTCCGGCGCCGGTCACCGCGTGCCCGGCACCCCGTCGGCCGGTGAACTCCGATTCGGTTGTTGAACCTGCAACATCGCTCTCAGGGAGGTTCTAAGCTAATGTGGCCCCGTTCCCCGAATCCAGGAGTGCCTTCGAGCATGACCACACATCGTGCCGCCAGCCCAGCCGTCGAATCCACCGCGGCGGGCGCAGGCCGGGTGGACGGTCGCAAGCGCCGCTGGCATCAGCACAAGATCGAACGCAAGGAAGAACTGGTCGACGGAACGCTCGCCGCGATTCGCACCCGCGGCAGCGATATCGGCATGGACGAGATCGCCGCCGAGATCGGCGTCTCGAAAACCGTCCTGTACCGCTATTTCTCGGATAAGTCCGATCTGACGCACGCCACCATGGAGCGTTTCGTCGAGGCCACCCTGATGCCCCGGGTCTATGAGGCGATCAGCGACGACACCGAGGAATACCTGCTGGTACGCAACACCATCAACGCCTACGTGCGCACGATCGACGCCGATACCGACGTCTATCGCTTCATCATGAGCAACAGCCAGACCGGCCCGCAATCCGGCCTGGCCGAGTTTCAGCGACTGTTCGCCGAGCTGATCTGGGCGATCGTGCAGGCTCAGGTCGCGGACCGGCGGGAGGTCGAATCCGAAGGCCTGCTGCTGTATTCGTATGTGATCGTCGGCGGGGTGCAGTTGTCGACCGACTGGTGGATCGACAATCGCTCATTGTCGATAGAGGCGATGCTCGACCACCTCACCATGATGATCTGGTCCGCGATCGACGGTATGGTGCACGCCGGCGGATCCCCCGAGCGGTTCAACGCGGTACCGCACCGGCTGCCCGACCTCCCCGATCCGGTGCCGGCGGTCGAACGCGACTGAGTCCCGAATCCCGCGCCGGCAGAACCCACGACGGAATGGAATCGGTATGACGGACAGGGAATTCGACTTGGTGCTGTTCGGCGCGACGGGTTTCGTCGGCAAGCTGACCGCACGCTATCTGGCCGAGCACGCTCCCGCCGACGCGCGCATCGCCCTCGCCGGCCGCTCCGCGGACAAACTGACCGAGGTCCGCGCCGAACTGGGTGGGGCGGCCGCGATCTGGCCGCTACTGCTCGCCGATTCCGCCGATCAGGCCTCCCTCGATGCCCTCGCCGAGCGCACCAAGGTCGTGGTCAGCACGGTCGGCCCCTATCTGCGCTACGGACTGCCGCTGGTGCGGGCCTGCGCACAGGCCGGTACCCACTATGCCGACCTCACCGGCGAAGCGCTGTTCGTGCGCGAGTGCATCGACCAGTTCGGCGAGCAGGCCGAGCGAACGGGCGCGAAGATCGTGAATTCCTGTGGCTACGACTCGATTCCGTCGGATCTGAGCGTGTACCAACTCTATCGGCGCTCGGTCGCCGACAACACCGGTGAGCTGACCGACACCACGCTGGTGGCATGGGTCAAGGGCGGGGTCAGTGGCGGCACCATCGATTCCGGACGCGCCATGATGGAGGCGGTCGCCGAAGAACCGGCCAAGGGATCGGTGCTGGCGCACCCGTACTCGCTGAGTCCGGACCGGGCGATGGAGCCCGAGGTCGGCCGCCAGAGCGATCAGGCCCTGTCGCGGGCCTCGGCCATCGACCCGAGCCTGGACGGCTGGGTCGGCACCTTCGTCATGGCCGCACACAACACCAAGATCGTGCGCCGCAGCAACGGCCTGCTGGGCTGGGTGTACGGCAAGAACTTCCGCTATCGCGAGGTGATGAGCGCCGGCAGCTCGATAGCGGCGCCACTCGTCGCGGCAGGAATGGCCGGCGGTGTCGCGGCCGCGGCGGCCGCCGGAACGGTGCTGTCACGGATTCCCGCCGGTCGCAAACTCCTGGATCGGGTGCTGCCGAAACCGGGCACCGGCCCGGCCGAACAGACCCGGCGCAGCGGCTGGTTCACCATGAAAACCTTCGCCGACACCACCTCCGGCGCCCGCTATCTGTGCACCTTCGCCGGCGAGGGCGATCCCGGCTATCAGGCCACCTCGCTGATGCTGGGCGAATCCGGGCTGGCGCTGGCGTTCGACGAACTGCCCGAGCTGGCCGGCATCCTCACCCCGGCCTCCGCGATGGGCGACACCCTGACCGCCCGGCTGCGCGAGGCCGGCATCACCATCACCGTCGATCCCGCCTGAGATGGACACGCCGGGAGTTGCCGGTCCACAGCGGATTTCGCGACCATACTCACGCTATGGCGAAATCCGCGTGGACCGAACCGGCCGCGACTGCCCTGCGCGCCGCCGGAATCCGGCTCGAAGACTACGACTGTTCGGATACCCCCGGTTTCACCGCCGGCCGCAAACACGGCGAGAAACTACTGTCCGAGCGCGGAAAGGTACTCGCGCGGCTGCAGGAACTGCTCTACGCCAACGGACGATCGGGCGATCAGCGCAAACTGCTGCTGGTCCTACAGGGGATGGACACCGCCGGTAAGGGCGGGATCGTGCGACATGTGATCGGCGCGGTCGATCCGCAGGGGGTGCGGCCGGCCGCCTTCGGGGTGCCCACCGAGGAGGAGCGCGCCCACCACTATCTGTGGCGGATCCGGCGGCAGTTGCCGGCCGCCGGCCAGATCGGCGTCTTCGACCGCTCCTACTACGAGGATGTGCTGGTGGTGCGGGTGCACGATCTGGTACCACGGCGCGAATGGGAATTGCGCTACGACGAGATCAACCAGTTCGAACAGGAACTGACCGACGGCGGCGCGACCCTGGTCAAGGTCGCCATGTTCGTATCCCTGGACGAGCAGAAGCGCCGCTTGACCCAGCGGCTGGAACGACCGGACAAATACTGGAAATTCGATCCCAGCGATATCGGTGAACGGGCGCTGTGGCCGCAGTATCGCGAGGCCTATCAGGTCATGCTGGACCGCACCGATACCGAGCACGCGCCGTGGCATGTGGTGCCGGCGGACAATAAGTGGTTCTCCCGGCTGGCGGTCACGGAATTATTGATCTCCGCCCTGGAGTCGATGGAATTGACCTGGCCGCCAGCACATTTCGATATCGAGGCGGAGAAGGCCCGGCTGGCCGCGAGTTGACGCCGACCTCCGGCACTGCGGGAAACCGCGTCGATCTCGAGAATCTCTCAGGTTCACCGGTAAGGATGGACAACCGATTGTGCCGCGCGGCAGATCATCGGAGCCGAGGGCCGGATCATCAGGCCCGGCGGCCACGAGCCGACGGTCCCGAGACGGTACGTCGCGCGGCCCGTACGATCGCAGGCGGCGTCGATGTCGCTGTCCACACGAATCACAGGAAAGGCGTGGTGAACTCCGAGGTGAGCAACAATCCGCGTGGAAAGAACTCGCTGACGGCGGTGCGGGGTGGCGATCGCACCCGCACCATCGCGATCCAGATCGCCGTCGCGGCCGTGCTGATCGCGCTCATCGCGGCTATCGGTATCAGTATCGCGGTCAAACAGCACAAGAAGAACGACAACGCCGGCGCGACCCCCACCGTCGGCTCTTCGCAGGCCTCCCCGTCCGGGCTCACCGGCTCGATCACCGACAAGGGCGCGATCCGGATCGGAAAGCCGGGTGCCAAATCGACCCTGAACGTGGTGGCCGACCTGCAGTGCCCGTCGTGCAAGATGTTCGAATCCGCCAACGGCCAGGCCATCACGAACGCCGTGAACTCCGGGACCACGACGGTGGAGTACAACATCATCGCGTTCCTGGACCAGTCCTCGCAGGGCACGCGCTACTCCTCGCGTGCCGCCAATGCCGCCTACTGTGTCGCCGGCTCGGATCCTGGCAAATTCCTGCCCTGGCTGATCAGCATGTACGACCAGCAGCCGGAGGAGGGCAGCCAGGGCCTGCCCGACGGTAAACTGGTGCAGATCGCCCAGTCCGCCGGTTACACCGATCCCGCTGTCGCCCAGTGCATCACCTCGGACAAATTCGCCTCGTTCGTGCAGAAGACCACCCAGCAGGTGCTCAGCAGCGGCGTGAACTCGACCCCGACGGTCACCCTCAACGGTAAGCAGATCACCGGCCAGGAACTGATGACGCCCAACGGCCTGCAGCCGGCGCTCGAAGCGGCGGGCAAGTGATCTCTCCCCGTCCCCATTCATCATGGCTGCTGCTGGTCGGCTCGCTGGCGGGCTGGGTGGCCGCGATCGCGCTGATCGTCGAGGACTTCCGACTGCTGAAGGATCCCTCGTACCGGCCCTCGTGCAGTATCAACCCGATCCTGTCCTGCGGTTCGGTGATGGCCACCCATCAGGCGTCGGAGTTCGGGTTCCCGAATCCGGTCATCGGTGTGGTGGGCTTCTCGCTGGCGGTCACCATCGCGGTGCTCGCCGTCGCGGGGGTCACCATGCCGCGCTGGTTCTGGGGCGGTCTGTGGCTCGGCCTGGTGGTGGGGATGGGGTTCATCTTCTGGCTGATCTTCCAGAGCCTGTACCGGATCAACGCGTTGTGCCCCTATTGCATGGTGGTGTGGACCTTCACGCCACTGATGCTGGCCGCGGTGACCAATCAGCTGTGGGGCGGTGCGCGCGGTGCGCTGGGAATCCTCGCCCAGTGGCGCTGGATCGTGGTGACCGTCTACTACGCGATCGTGCTGCTGCTGGTCTTCCTGCGCTTCCAGGACTACTGGTTGTCTCTGGTGTAGTCGATTGGGCGGCCCGGTCAATTGGGCGGCCCGTCGGCCAGCGACACCGCCAGCGTGCGGTGCTTACCGTCGGGTTCGAGCAGATCCAGGTGCACGACGTCGTCGGGCCGGCGCACATTGAGCGCAGCCCGCAAGGTTCCGGCCGAGGTGATCTGCCGGTCGTCCACGCCGACGATCACCTCGCCCGAGTTCAGTCCGGCGTCGAAGGCCGGTAGTCCGTAGACCGCCACATCGACTCGGGCCCCGCTCGGCCGGGCATCGGAGGTCATCACCCCCAGGGTCGCGGTCGGGCCGATATGGACGGTGTCGGTGGGTATTCCGGAACGAATCTGCCGGACCACCGCCAGCGCCCGATCGATCGGAATCGCATAGCCGCTGGCCTTTCCCTCGGATCGGGCGAGGTCTCCGGACGCCGCGGTCACCACCCCGACCACCGCACCGGACCGATCCACCAGCGCGCCCCCGGACTGTCCCGACACCACCGGCGCGGCCACCTCGATCATCCCGATCAGTGCCTTGCGCGACAGGTCGGCGGCATCACGGGCCACGATCGAGGAATCCAGTGACACCACGTTCCCGGGCGTGGACGTCGGTGTTCCGGCCCCGCCCGCATTGCCGATCGCCAGGGTCTGGTCGCCGATCCGCACTCCGGCCGAACTGCCGATCCGGGCCGCCGGAATCCGCGTCTCGCCGGGAATCGACAGCAGCGCGATATCGTCGGCCGAGTCGTAACCGCGGACCGTCGCCGGATACCGGGCACCGTTCCCGATATCGGTGACGGTGATCTCGTCGGCGCCTTTCACCACATGGTGACTGGTCAGGATCTCCCCACCCGGATTCAGCACGATCCCCGAACCCGCCGCGGACAGGCCTGTGCGCAGGCTCACATTGATGTTGACCAGATCCGGTTCGACCGCCGCGGCCACGGCGGCGGTGTCCATCGGCGGCAGCGGCGGCCCGAACAGGTTCGAGTCGGTCTGCCCGGCCGGTATCGCCCAGCGCGGTAGTCCCCCGTGGTAACCGACGTAGGCGCCCCCCGCCAGCGCTACGACCAGCAGGAAAACGATAGCGGACAACAACCCCCCACGACCCGACCGCGATCTCCGGCCCGGAGTGTCCTCGTCCATCGCCCACTCCCCGATTGTGCGAGCCCATGGCGGCTCCGGAGTTGTATATATGTGTAGCAAATCGCGACGAGCCGCGGGTTCGGTCCCACCAGGTTGTCCGGGTTGTCCTCCGTGCCACCCGGCGAAACGTGCCACCCGGCGGTCCGTGCCCACAGCGAATTCAGACCTCAGTTACTGAGCGCCGCGACCCCGAACATCAGCGCCACCCCGGCGAGCGTGCAGAACAACACTGTTCGCGAGGGTTTACCCGAGTGCGCCTCGGGCAGAATGTCGCTGGTGGCCAGATACAACAGGAATCCGGCGAAATATCCCAGATACCAGCCGGTCCACTCGTCCGGAATCCTGATCAGTGTGCCGATCACCGCTCCCACCGGTGGGGCGAGGGCGTCCAATCCGAGTAGGGTCAGCGCCCGTCGTCGCTCGGTGCCGTAGAGGGTGGGGATGGTGAACGCGTTGAAGCCGTCGGCGAAATCGTGGGAAATCACCGCGATCGCCACGGAAATGCCCAGCGCGGCACCGGTTTGGAAACTCACTCCGATACTCAGCCCGTCGAGCAGGCTGTGGAAGATCAATCCGCCCGTCGCCAGCAGGCCGACCGATTCGAAACCGTGGCCGTGCCCCTGGCTGTGGCCGTGGGTATGGCTGCCGAAATCCTGTTCGTGGCCGACGTGAATGGCCATCTCCCGTTCGATGATGTGAATGGTGAAGAATCCGATCACCGCGGCCACCAGCGCACCGGGCACCCCGGACACGGTCCGCGCGGACCCCGAGAGCGCGTCGGGAAGCAGATCGAAGGCGACCACGCCGAGCATGACCCCTGCGGCCAGGCCCAGCACCAGCCGTTTACGGTCGCCGATCCGGGCGGCGATCAGACCGCCGGACAGCGTGGACGCCATCGATATCAGCGCCAGCACTATCGCCATCGGATCAGCATCCGCCATCGGGCCGGTGCCGGGCGAGTTTGCGCCCGGCGAGTCATGTGACCGGTATCTTCGGCCACATCCGGGCGCTATCGTTTGGCATCCCCACGCATGCGGGAGTAGGCATGAGATATGAGCACAGCTGCCGCGTATGCCCTGACCTCTCCGGATGGCCGGTTCACCAAGACCACCGTCGAGCGTCGCGAACTCGGCCCGCACGATGTCCTGATCGATATCAAGTACGCGGGTATCTGCCATTCCGATATCCACACCGCGCGAAATGAATGGGGCGGCACCGCCTACCCGTGTGTGCCCGGGCACGAGATCGCCGGGCTGGTGGCCGCGGTCGGCTCGCAGGTCCGCAAGTATTCGGTCGGCGACCGGGTGGGGGTGGGCTGCATGGTCGATTCCTGCGGCGAGTGCGACAACTGCCGGGCCGGTGAACAGCAGTACTGCACCCGCGGATGTGTGATGACCTACGGCGCCGCGGTCGGCGAGGAGGTGCAGCCCGGCGGCCGGACTCTTGGCGGCTACAGTACCCAGATCGTCGTCACCGAGGAGTTCGTGCTGGCCATCCCGGAGGGGATCGCACTGGATCAGGCCGCGCCCCTGCTGTGTGCGGGCATCACGCTGTATTCCCCACTGCGGCATTGGAATGCGGGTCCGGGCAAACAGGTGGCCATCATCGGAATGGGCGGCCTGGGTCACGTCGGGGTGAAGATCGCGGCCGCGCTGGGCGCTGAGGTAACGGTGCTGAGCCAGTCGCTGAGCAAACAGGACGACGGCACCCGGTTCGGCGCCCACCATTACTACGCGACCAGCGACAAACAGACCTTCAAGGATCTGCGCAATCGATTCGATCTGATCATCAATACGGTCTCCGCCGACCTGCCCATCGACCGCTATATGAAGTTGCTGAACCTCGACGGCACCCTGGTGATCCTCGGTCTGCCGGAAAATCCGCTGACGGTCCGGGCCTCGACCCTGACCCATTCCCGGCGCTCCCTGGCCGGTTCACTGATCGGCGGAATTCCGCAGACGCAGGAAATGCTGGACTTCTGCGCCGAACACGGCATCGGCGCGGAAATCGAGACGATCTCCGCCGATCGCATCGATGAGGCCTACGACCGCGTGGTGGCCAGCGATGTGCGGTACCGATTCGTCATCGATACCGCCACCATCTGAGGGCCGCCCAACTGTGATCTGTCCTCCCCGACTTGCCGTGGCCGCG
>JAFMQT010000486.1 GCA_017354515.1 Nocardia sp.
CATGCACGTGCACGCCCCAGATCAGCATCTGCCGGCCCCACCACTGGGTGCGGCTGATCATCTCGTCGTAATGCTCGCTGCGGGTGAGCTGCTGGGTGGACCACTGCGCGAACGGATGGGTGCCGGCGCAGAACAGATCCACCCCGACCCGATCGGCCACCGTGCGAACGGTATTCATCGTCGCGTGCAGTTCGTCGACCACCTCGCCGACGGTGTTGTGCACACCGCTGACCAGTTCGACGGTGTTCTTCAGCAGCTCCTTGGTGACATGCGGCGGGCCGTTCGGGGCGCGCAGATCGTCACCCAGTTCGTCGAATACCGCGGCCGCGGTATTGGACAGGTTGCGAGTCTGCTTGTCGACGAGGGCGAGCTCCCACTCCACGCCCAGGGTGGGGCGGGGCGAACCGTTCCACGGAACGACCGAAGTGACTGCCCCGCCCATGACGGCGGCTCTTAGCCGATGACGCCGCAGGCGACCCGGGCGCCCGCGTCACCGGTCGACATGGTCTCCGCGTCCGGACCGGGCGCACCGTTGACCTGGTATCGAGTGGGGATATTCGCGAAGTTGTCGGCACCGGCGTGGATGATCAGCGCCTTGCCCTTGATCTGGTCCAGGGTGACCGCGTCGGTCGTGGTGACCAGTTTGGCGCTACCGTCCTGGCCCGCCTCCAGCGAGGTCAGATCGCCGCTGGCCGGATGCTTGTTCGGATCGCCGACCTGCAGGTGCCCGCCGGCGGACAGGAAGTTGCCGGGCGCACCACCCGAGGGCGCCGTGGAGTTGGCCTCGCACTTGCCGTTGGTGTGGATGTGCAGCCCGTGGAAACCGGGGGTCAGCCCCTGCGCGTCGACGGTGAGCTGCACCTTGCCCTCGGCGGCGGCGAAAGAGGCGGTACCGACCTGCTTACCGGAGGCATCCTTCAGCTCCACCTTCACGGTGTCGCCGGAGGCGTTCTGATCGGAGGTGCCGGCGGCGCCACCGCCCGGAGCGGCGCTGCCCGTCCAGACCGCGGGAGTGGTCCCCTTGACGTTGCTCGACTCCTGACTGTTGCTGCAGGCGACGAGACCGAAGGCCGCGATCGCCAACATGGGGGTCACAGTCCGCCAGGAGGGGCGACGAGTTGCGAAGGGGGCCATCGGAGAACTCCTTTACGAGTACCGAGTTTACGAGTGGTGCTGGTCGAACAGTTTCGTTACCGAAGTGATGATGCCAGAACCCCCGCACACCGCACCGATGGGGCCGGAATTCGGCTACCGGCCGGTCACGATGACGATCACCCCCGGCGGCGAGTTCGCGATTCCGGGGAACCGCGGCTGGGCGGTGGCGCCGAGCTGTTTGGCCACGGCCTCGGCCGTCGACTGTTCGCGGGGCGAATTACCGTAGTAGACAGTGGTTTTCGAGATCGTACCGCTGGCGTAGTTACCGGTTCCGGCGACGTTGAATCCGGCCGCGGTCAACTGACCGCTGGTCTTGCCGGCCAGACCCGCCACCGTGCTGTTGTTCAGGACCCTTACCGGCGCCGAGATATCGGCCGCAGCCGTGGTGGTCGTCGGTGGCGCGGTGGTCGGCTGGGCCGTCGTGGTGAGCGGTGCCGCAGCGGCGGAGGTGACCGGGGCCGCGGACGAGGCAGCGCTCTGCGGGTTGGCGGCCGGCGACGAAGCGGTCGCCGAATCGGCCGACGCGGAATCGGAATTCGACTTCGTCAGCGCCATCGCGCCCAGGCCGGCGAAGACGATGGCCAGCGCGATCAGCACCATCGCGAGCGCGCGCAGCGGCGGTCCTCCACCGGGGGGCTGATTCGGATTGCTCACACCCTCGACCCTAACCGCACCGCAGGCCGCGCGCCCATACCCGCCGCATCAGACCTGGAAACCCAGCCGCCGCGCCGCCCGTGATTTCTGGCGGCTGGCCCGCAACCGGCGCAACCGCTTGACCAGCATCGGATCCGCCGCGAGCGCCTCGGGTTTATCGACGACGGCGTTGAGTATCTGGTAGTAGCGGGTGGCCGACATCGAGAACAGTTCCCGGATCGCCTCTTCCTTGGCGCCGGCGTACTTCCACCATTTGCGCTCGAAATCGAGGATCTCGAGTTCGCGACGGGTCAGCCCGTCCACTTCGGTATTCGCTGTCTGGGCTGCCGCGATCGTCTCGTTCGCGGAGCCGTCCTCGCTGGCGGAAAGTTCGCGTGCCGCTGCGCTGTCCATATCGCTCCCTTGCCGAATGACCCCGGCCGAATCACACCGGACGACAGTTGAGCTCATTCAACCACGCGAGTCCGACCGCATCTGGCTTCACCGCCGCCTCGCACGGCGTGTCGGGAGGGCGTGCGGGGCCCGGTACAGTGTGCGACCATGGCGATCCTCCCAATCCGCATCGTCGGCGATCCGGTGCTGCACAACCCGACCGAGCCGGTGTCGAAGTCGCCGGCCGAACTCGCCGGGCTGATAGCCGATATGTACGAGACGCTGGACGCGGCGAACGGTGTGGGGCTGGCGGCCAATCAGATCGGTGAATCGCTGCGGTTGTTCGTCTACGACTGCCCGGACGTGGGTGCGGACGGCAAGGTGGAGCGCCGCCGCGGAGCGGTGATCAATCCGGTGCTCGAGACCTCCGAGATCCCCGAGACCATGCCGGACCCCGACGAGGACGAGGAGGGCTGCCTGTCGGTGCCCGGCGAGCAGTTCCCCACCGGCCGCGCCGAATGGGCCCGGGTCACCGGAACCGACGAGCACGGCGAACCGGTGACGATCGAGGGCAAGGGTTTCTTCGCCCGCATGCTGCAGCACGAGGTCGGCCACCTGGACGGCTACCTGTATGTCGACGTCCTCATCGGCCGCAACGCCCGCGCCGCGAAGAAGACCATCAAGCGCGAGGGCTGGGGCGTGCCGGGGCTGAGCTGGGTTCCCGGTGAGGTGCCCGACCCCTTCGGACACGACGACTGATCCACTCATGAGCGGGTCAGGCGATATACCCCTCGGGCGGCGGGTGGTCGTACGCTATCGGCTTCCCGAAGGGTCCGAATACCGGTTCACCGATGTGATCGGGGCTCTGATCAGCGATGAACCGATTACGGTGCGCACCGACAACGATGTGACGGTCACCGTCGACGCCGCCGATCTGGTGGCGATCAAGGCGGTGGGACCGCGGCCGATCCGGATAGGCGATATCCGCGCACTGGAATCGGCGGCCATCGACGGCTGGCCCGGCCTGGAGCGAGCCCGCTACGACGGCTGGCTGTGCAGCGCCGGCAACGGATACAGCGGTCGCGCCAACTCTGCTGTCCCGCTGGGTGATTCCGGGCACAATGCCGGATGCGACGCCGACACTCTGCACGTCATCGGCGAGTGGTACACCTCCCAGGGGCTACCGCTGCAGGTCCGGGTTCCGGACCGGCTGGCGCCGATTCCCGAGGACTGGCGGGTCTGGGGCGAAACGCTGGTGCTGGGTGTGGACATCAGGACCGTCGTACTGCCGCAGGGTCCCTCGATGGTCCGGATCGACGACCAGCCCGATGACGCATGGCTGGAACTGCATCACCAGCGCGGTGAGGACACCGTCGCGGTCGCCGCTCCCAAACCCGATGTGGCGGTGCTGACCGCGGTGCGCGACGGTG
>JAFMQT010000487.1 GCA_017354515.1 Nocardia sp.
GGGATCAGCTGCGTACCCTGCTGCGCCACCGCACCGCCGGGGCGTGGTGCGTCCGCGATACCGTCGCCATCATCAACGCCATCGGTGATCGCTACCCGGACATCCTCGATATGCATCGGCGGCTGAGCCGATGGCTGGCCGGCCCCGACCCGTCCGACGAGTCGCTGCTGCGGGCCAGTGCCGCACTGGAGATTCTGAGCTCGGTGCTCTGGTCGAAGGAACTGGTGCCGGAGGCCCCCGACGAGGTCATCGAACAGGTCCTGCTCACCGCGGCCTGCTCGACACTGACCGGTACGGACGCGTGATCAGGTGAATATCACCCCCAGGGTCGACCACGCGATGCGGATTCTGCTGGAAATCGCTCGTGGGCAGCAGGATTCCCTGCCTGCCAAGACGTCTGTAAAAGCGGAGACGTCTGTAAAGGCGGAGACGTCTGTAAAGGCGGAGACGTCTGTGAAAGCGGAGACCATCGCGACTGCCCAGCGGATCCCGCCGAAGATCCTGGAGGCCATCGCCGCCGAACTGCGGCGCGCCGATCTGCTGGTCAGCCGTCGCGGACCCGACGGCGGATATCGGCTCGCCCGCCCGGCATCGCAGATCAGCGTCGCCGATGTGATCCGCGCGGTGGAGGGGCCGCTGGCCTCGGTGCGCGGGCAGCGACCCGAGGATGTCGAATATCAGGGTGTGGCGCAGCCGCTGCAGCGAGTCTGGATCGCGCTGCGGGTCAATATTCGCGCGGTGCTCGAGCAGGTGACGATCGCCGATATCGCCGCCGACGAACTTCCGGAGTTCGTGGCCGAACTCGTCGCCGATCCCGGCGCCTGGACGCGGCGGCCCGCACCGGCCGAGGTCGCACCCGGTCACGGCGTGTTTCGCCGCGGGAAAAATGGCGCCACTACCGGCTCGGAATGACGGTAATCTGCAGCCATCATGTTGATCAGACTGCTGCGTGCCTTCCTGGCGCCGTATCGCACCCGGTTGGCGGGGGTCGTGGTACTGCAGCTCATCTCGGTGATCGCCATGCTGTATCTGCCCACGCTCAATGCCGACATCATCGACAACGGTGTGACCAAGGGCGATATCGGCTATATCTGGACCACGGGGTCGTGGATGCTGCTCGTATCCGCGGCGCAGATCCTGGCGTCGGGTGGGTCGGTCTATCTGGGGGCGCAGGCCGCCATGGGCGCGGGGCTGCAGATGCGCGCGGCGCTACTGCACCGGGTGGGTACCTTCTCCGCCCGCGAGGTCGGCATCTTCGGCGCCCCATCGCTGATCACCCGCAATACCAATGATGTTCAGCAGGTCCAGCTTCTGATCGTGATGAGTGTGACCATCCTGGTGATGGCGCCCATCATGTGTATCGGCGGCATCATCATGGCGCTGCGGCAGAACCTGGGCATGTCCTGGATTCTGGTGGTCGCGGTGCCGCTGCTGGCGCTGACCATGGGCGGCATCGTTTCCCGCATGGTGCCCGGATTCCGCCGGGTGCAGGAGCGCATCGATGTGGTGAACCGGGTGCTGCGCGAGCAGATCACCGGTATCCGCGTGGTGCGGGCGTTCGTGCGCGAACCACAGGAGACCGAGCGTTTCGGCGCGGCCAACGACCAGCTGACCACGGCCTCGCTGTTCGTCGGCCGGATGGCTGCGCTGATGTTCCCGGCGGTCATGCTGATCAGCAATCTGACCACGGTCGCGGTGCTCTGGTTCGGCGGGCACGCGATCGATTCCGGTTCCATGCAGGTCGGTTCGCTGACCGCGCTGCTGACCTACATCATGCAGATCCTGATGGCGGTCATGATGGCCTCCTTCCTGGGCATGATCGCCCCGCGGGCGGCGGTCTCGGCCGAACGGATCGGTGCGGTACTGGAAACCGACTCCTCGGTGCTGCCGCCGCCGGATCCGGAACCGTTCACCACCGATCCGGGCATCGTGGAACTGGCCGGCGCCGGCTTCACCTTCCCCGGCGCCGCCGAGCCCGTGCTGCGCGATATCGCCTTCACGGCACGGCCCGGACAGCTGACCGCGATTGTCGGCTCTACCGGATCCGGTAAATCCACGCTGATCAACCTGATCCCGCGCCTGATCGATGTCACCGCCGGGCAGGTGCGAGTCGGCGGTACCGATGTGCGGCGCCTGGATATGGATCTGCTGCGATCGCAGATCGGTCTGGTACCGCAGAAGGCGTATCTGTTCTCCGGGACCATCGGCGATAATCTGCGCTACGGCGATCCCGAGGCCAGTGACGAACAGCTTTGGGAGGCACTGGAAATCGCGCAGGCCGCCGAATTCGTGCGGGCCATGCCGGAGGGGCTGGCAACCCCCGTCGCACAGGGTGGTACCACGGTGTCCGGTGGGCAGCGCCAGCGGCTGGCGATCGCGCGGGCGCTGGTCAAGCGGCCGCGGATCTATCTGTTCGACGACTGCTTCTCCGCACTCGACGTGGCCACCGACTCCCGCGTCCGCCAGGCACTGCGCCCGCACACTCGCGAGGCCGCGGTCATCACGGTGGCGCAACGCATTTCGACCATTCGCGACGCCGACCAGATCGTGGTGCTCGAGGACGGCGCCATGGTCGGCCTCGGCACCCACGAGCAGCTACTGCGTGATTGTGAGGAGTACCGGGAGATCGTGGAGTCCCAGTTCAGTCCGAAGGAGGCCGCCCGATGAGCTCCCCTTGCGCAGCCGCTTATCGGGCGGCCCCGGGTGCGGGTGTCCCGCAAGGCGTAGGCCGCCCGATGAGCCATCCTCGCGCAGCTGCTGATCGGGCGGCCCGGGTGCGGGTGTCCCGCGTGACACGGGAGGCCGCCCGATGAGGCCGGGGCAACCTGGGCCCGGGGCGCCCGGGCAGAAGGCCAAATCGTTCGGGCCGACGCTGAAGCGATTACTGGCGCGGCTGGGTCCGGATCGGCTGCTGGTGGCGGTGATTCTGCTGCTCACGACCGCCGCCGTGGTGATGAATACACTGGGCCCGCAGATCCTCGGCCGGGCCACCAACCTGATCTTCGACGGTGTGATCGGTAAACAACTGCCGCACGGGGTGAGTAAGGAGCAGGCCGTGGCGGGTCTGCGCGAGCACGGTCAGGGCCGGATGGCGGACATGCTCGCCGGCATGGATATCACCCCCGGCGTCGGTGTCGACTTCGGCGCTGTCGGCCGCGTCCTGATGCTGGTGCTCGCGCTGTATGTGCTTGCGTCGGTGTCCAATTGGCTGCAGGCCTATCTGCTGGCCACGGTGATCAACCGGGCGGTGCAACGCCTGCGCGGTGAGGTCGAGACCAAGATCCACCGGCTGCCGCTGAGCTATTTCGACACCAATGCCCGCGGCGATGTGCTCTCCCGCGTCACCAATGACGTCGACAATGTGGCGCAGAGTCTGCAGCAGACGATGAGCCAGCTGGTCATGTCGGTGCTGTCGGTGCTCGGCATCCTGATCATGATGTTCTGGATCTCACCGGAACTCGCCGGTATCGCACTGGTGACGGTTCCGTTGGCGGCGATCGTCACCACCCAGATCGCCAAACGCTCCAAACCGCATTTCGTGGCTCAGTGGAAGTACACCGGCCAGGTGAACGCCCAGGTCGAGGAGGCCTACACCGGCCACGAGG
>JAFMQT010000017.1:0-2825 GCA_017354515.1 Nocardia sp.
CGAGAGCGGATTGTAGAAACTGATCGGCCCGGATAGCGGCGACTCGCCCTCGTCTCCGGACTCGGTGGCCTGATAGCCGGGCTCGGGAGCGGGCTCGTCGGGCGCCGCGTGCGAGGACTCCCCGGCCTCGGCGATATCACCGGTCAGGTCGGCGACCGAAATCCCGCGTCCGCCACGCCGCCGGCGGCCGCCGGCGGACGGCGTCGACTGGCCGTTACGCGCCAGCAGTTCGGCGACCGACAGTTGTGTCGAATCCTCACTGCTCATGCTCGTGCCTTTCTGAGCATGAGCGGCCGGCCTGCCTGGTTACGCTCCGCTGCCGCCTCCGGGCCTGTCCGCTCATGCTCGTGTCCTTTCCCCAACGACCGGCTTCCACAATCGCTCATGGCTGTTCACGACGCGGTCTCGGCCGGGCCCGGCACATCGATGGGCCGAGTATTCGCACCCGGATCAGCGCCCAGGTCGGTATCCAGTTTGCGCAGAATCAGTCCTTCGCGCAGCGCCCACGGACATATTTCGATGGTATCGAGCGAGAGGGCCCGCATACTCGCCTCCGCCACCAGCGCACCGGCCACCAGTTGCTGCGACCGATCCGAACTGACCCCTTCCAGCTCCGCACGGTCGGCGGCGGTCATCCGGGAGATGAACGCGATCAACTGCCGCAGTCCGGAACTGGTGAGACTACGCCGCACCCGCGGCCCGGCGCCCGAGGGTGCGGCACCGGTCAGGCGGGCCAGCGAGCGGAAGGTCTTGGAGGTGCCCACCGCCAGGTCCGGCCGCCCCACGGCCAGCAACTGTTTGGACGGCAGTACCAGTTCGGCGTCGAGCCAGTCGCGCAGCACCGCCACCCGCCGCTTACCGGGCGGATCGGCCTGCAACCAATCCCTGGTCAGTCGCCCGGCGCCGAGCTGCAACGAGAACGCCACATCGGGTTCCTCATCGCAGCCGTTGCTCAGTTCCAGCGAGCCACCGCCGATGTCCAGATTGACGATTCGCCCCGCACTCCACCCGTACCAGCGGCGCACCGCCAGGAAGGTCAGCCGGGCCTCGTCAGCCCCGGACAGCACTCGCAGATCCACTCCGGTCCGGCCGCGGACCCGGTCGAGAACCTCATCGGAATTGGCGGCGTCGCGCAGCGCCGAGGTGGCGAACGGCATCAACCCCACACAGCCGGAAGTCTTTGCGATACTGCCGAATTCCTCGATCGTCCGGGCGAGTTTGTCCGCCCCCTCGACGGTGATGCAGCCGGCATCGTCCATGTTCTCCGAGAGGCGCAGAGTGGCCTTCGTCGAGCTCATCGGCATCGGATGCCCACCACGATGCGCGTCCACCACGAGCAGGTGGACGGTATTGCTTCCTACGTCGAGGACTCCGAGTCGCACATGAACACGGTACCGGGGGCAGGGGCCCGACCGACGAACGATCCGCGACTCCGACGCTCGCAGCCCCCGAAATCGAGGTCCCAGCGGGCAGAGCTGTTAGCGTCGGCGGTGTGACCGCAGGAACTTCCGCGCACCCCAGCACCCCGGCGACCAAGGAGTCGACGGGGTTGCGCTCCGCCGCGAAGATCGATCCGGCGCCCGAGGTCGAACCCGACTTTCCCCGGGAATGGATCGAATTCACCGATCCGGCCAACGACGACCATCTGATCGCCGCGGATCTGACCTGGTTGCTCTCGCGCTGGACCTGCGTATTCGGCACTCCGGCCTGCCAGGGCATCATCGAGGGCCGCCCCGATGACGGCTGCTGTTCACACGGGGCGTTCCTCTGCGACGACGACGATCGCAAGAAGCTGCACAAGGCGGTCAAACAGCTGACGCCGCAGGATTGGCAGCTGATGGACCAGGCCCGCGACGGCGACGGCAAAATCCGCAAGAAGCTGTACCTCGAAGAAGACGAACTCGAGGACGAACCGGCGCTGCGCACCCGTCGCCACGACGGCGCCTGCATCTTCCTGAACCGGCCGGGTTTCGAGGGCGGAATCGGCTGCGCCCTGCACACCATGGCGCTGCGCACCGGCGTGGAGCCGCTGACGGTCAAACCCGAGGTGTGCTGGCAGCTACCGATCCGGCGCACGCAGGAGTGGGTCGACCGCCCCGACGGGGAACAGATCCTGCGCACCGCACTCACCGAATACGACCGGCGCGGCTGGGGCCCGGGCGGTGCGGATCTGAACTGGTACTGCACGGGTTCGCCGGACGCCCATGTCGGCACCCGCCCGGTCTGGCAATCCTATGCTCCGGAATTGATCGAATTGATCGGCGAACCGGCCTACCGGGAATTGGCTCGGCACTGTGAACGCCGCGCCGGTCTGGGATTGATCGCGGTGCATCCGGCGACCACCGCGGCCGAATCGGAATGACCTGGAGGCGAATTCGCCGCAATCCCGGATGGTTCACCATCCGGCCATGCACCGGTCATATTTCCGTGATAGGTGTTGGGCATGATGAGGAAATCCGCCATTCGTAAGACGCTCGTCGCCGGCGCCCTGGCCGCGGGTGCGGCTGTCGCCGTAATGCCCGCCGCGAACGCCGACCCCGTTACCGATCCCGCCCACTACTCGCTGCACAACGGCGACTTCGTCGTCTACACCGATTTTCCTGCGGCGCTGCAGGCCCAGAAGAACGGTAAGCAGGTCATCGTGACCCCATACGGCACCTCCAAGCCGATCGCCTGCCACGACAACACCGCACCGCTGGACGACTGCTGGCAACGGGATGACTTCGGCTGGTACCGGCTGCAGAAGCAGCAGTATCCACAAATCGGTACCGTCTGGGTGCACCTCACATAACCATCGCGGACAACCGAAGCCGCGAGGCCGATCC
>JAFMQT010000017.1:2835-20785 GCA_017354515.1 Nocardia sp.
CCGCGCGGCATTCTCGTGCCCGCGATTCTCAGGCCTCGAGTTTGTATCCGAGCCCGCGCACGGTGACCAGATGTTCCGGCTTCGCCGGATCGGATTCGATCTTGGACCGCAACCGCTTGACGTGGACATCAAGGGTTTTGGTGTCGCCGACGTAATCGGCACCCCACACCCGGTCGATCAACTGGCCGCGGGTCAGCACCCGGCCGGAATTGCGCAGCAGATATTCCAGCAGATCGAATTCCTTGAGCGGCAAAGTCACCGACTTCCCATTGACCTGCACGGTATGGCGATCCACATCCATGCGCACCGGTCCGGCTTCGAGCACACCCGCTTCACCGGGGGTATCCATCTCCTCGCCGGCGCCGCGGCGCAACACCGCGCGGATACGCGCGATCAGTTCCCGCGACGAATAGGGTTTGGTCACATAATCATCGGCGCCCAATTCCAGGCCGACGACCTTATCGATCTCACTGTCCCGAGCGGTAACCATGATCACCGGAACACTGCTGCGATTGCGTAACTGCTTGCAGACGTCGGTTCCGCTCATACCCGGAAGCATCAGGTCGAGCAGGACGATATCGGCGCCCGAACGATCGAATTCCGACAGCGCGGACGGTCCGTCGCCGACCACGGTCACCTCGAACCCTTCCTTGCGCAGCAGGAATCCGAGCGGTTCGGCCAGCGACTCCTCATCCTCGACGATCAACACACTGGTCATCGGGTTGCCTCCACACCGTTCTGTCTGGTCCGCCCCATATGGCGCGCACCGTCGTCATTCTTACCCACCCCGTAGGTGGTGGTGGGGTTCTTGCGCTCCGCCGAGGTGGCGGAATTCTGGCTGCCGACATCGACCGCGGGAATTCGCAATGTGAAGGTGGAGCCGGTACCCGATTTACTCCACAGTGCGATTTCGCCGTTGTGATTGGCGGCCACGTGTTTGACGATAGCCAGCCCGAGTCCGGTTCCGCCGGTGGCGCGCGAGCGCGCCTTATCCGAGCGGAAGAACCGTTCGAAAACCCGTTCCTGATCTTCCTTGGCGATTCCGATACCACGGTCGGTGACGGCGATGTTGACGTGGCCGTTGCGCAGCGATCGACTGACCGAGACGTGTGAGCCCTTCGGCGAATAGTTGATCGCGTTCTCGACCAGATTCGACAGCGCCGTGATCAGCAGCGTCTCATCGCCGAGGATTTCCAGACCGCTGTTGGCGTCGGTGCTGACCGAGATGCCGGCGGCCTCGGCGGCGGTACGGGATCGTTCGATCGCGGCGTTGACCACCGTATCGACATCGACATTCTCGAGCTGCGGCAGCTTCTCGGCGCCCTGCAGCCGCGAGAGCGCGATCAGCTCGGTGACCATCTTGCCCATCCGATTGGCCTCGGCGAGCAGGCGTTGACCGAAGTGCCGCACCGAATCGGGATCGTCGGCCGATTCCAGCATGGCCTCGGCGAGCAGGCTCATCGCACCGACCGGGGTCTTGAGTTCGTGGCTGACGTTGGCGACGAAATCGCGGCGGGTGGCCTCCATCCGTGCCTGTTCGGAGTCGTCGTCGGCGAACAGCACCACGAAGTTGTCGTTGCCGCGCGAGAGCGGGCGCGCCACGCCACGCACCGCGATCCGGCCTCGCCCGGGCATCGGATTCTTCAGGGTCTGATCGAAATCGACATCCTGACCGGTGGAGATCACCTTCTCCACCGCCGCCCACGCGCGTTCGTCGAGCAGGCGGTTGCGGACCAGGCCCAATTCCTCCGCACGCGGATTGACCAGCACCACATCGCGGTATTCGTCGACGACCGCGATACCGCTCTCGGAGGCGAGCACGATCAGGTCCAGAACCTGCGACATCGTCATGCCGGTATTGGCTTCTCGCCGCTGGGCGTGGCGGGCATTCACATAGGGAATAGCCAGGCCACCCACGGCCAGACCGACGATGGCCGCGAGAATCGCCAATAGCACGGCCTGGGGAACGCTCACATAATGAATCGTACGGTCGCGCACCCGGGCACCGAACCCGGGTTGACCAAGTTTCACGCAGGTCACGGCTCATTTCACGACCGTTGGCCGGGTATTCACGCAAAGTTGGCCGATATCGGGAACCAGCCCCTGACAGCGGTTTTCGGACACTACCGGCGGGTCGCCGGCACCGCCAGACGGACGATTCGGAGTACTGTGAGAATCAACTCACCGCTCCGGTGCGCCGGAGGATGTAGGCGAGCAGCCTGGTCCCGAAGTATGCGAGTACCAGCCCCAGCACCGCGAAGACCACCCCGCGCACCGCGAGGCGCACCAGCCCCTGCTCAGGTGCCGGATTCGCGTCGAGTAGCAGCGCCCAGAACCATCCCTGAGCCAGCAACGATGTCACGGTGACCGCGGGCGGGATATCCGCGAATTTGTTGCTGAGCACCGAGTCGCGCTTCGGCCCACCCAGATTCGGCTGTACCAGCCCGGCGATCACCGCCAGCCAGTAGCCGACCATCACCACCACCCCGACAGTGAACAGCAGGGTCGGGAATGTGATTGTGGCCCTGGCGAATTCACCCATCCGATCTCCCCTCTCGGAAAAGCTCCCCGGCCGGAGTCGGCTCCGCCCGGCTGTCTACTTCCCGCCCTGGCCGGCGACGGCGGCGGCGCCGGCGGCCGCGGCCTCGGGGTCGAGATATTCGCCCTCGCCGACCGGACGCAGGTCCTCGTCCAGTTCGTAGCGCAGCGGAATTCCGGTGGGAATGTTCAGGCCGGCGATCTCGTCGTCGGAGATGCCCTCGAGGTGCTTGACCAGAGCGCGCAGCGAGTTGCCGTGCGCGGCGACCAGCACGGTCCTACCGGCCCGCAGGTCCTGCGAGATGGTGGCCTCCCAGTACGGGATCATGCGGGCCACGACATCCTGCAGACATTCGGTCCGCGGGACCTCGATACCGGCGTAGCGCGGGTCGCCGGTCTGGGAGTACTCGCCCGCCTCCTCGATCGGCGGCGGCGGGGTGTCGTAGGAGCGCCGCCAGGTCATGAACTGGTCGTCACCGTATTTGTCGCGGATCTGAGCCTTGTTCTTGCCCTGCAGCTCACCGTAGTGCCGCTCGTTGAGCCGCCAGTCCCGAACCACCGGAATCCAGTGCCGATCCGCCGCGTCCAGGGCGTTGCTCGCGGTGCTGATCGCCCGGCGCAGCAGCGAGGTGTAGACGATATCGGGCAGCACACCGTGCTCGGCCAGCAGCTCACCGGCCCGTTTGCCCTCGGCGATGCCCTTGTCGGTCAGGTGCACATCCACCCAGCCGGTGAACAGATTCAGGGCATTCCATTCGCTCTCGCCGTGGCGCAGCAACACGAGGGTGTACGTCATGAGAGGTCATGCTAGTACGGGTCGCACTCCTCGCTGCCGGCCGCCAGCAGGGCCGCCCCGACCAGCGTGGCTCCCTCGGCGATCGTGGACCGGCGCACATCGAGATCACGGATGAAGGCGAGCCGGGCGTGGGTGGCGACCGTCTCGCGCATCGGATCCCACAGCGGTGGTCCGGCTTCGGCGAAGCCGCCACCGATCACGACCCGGTCGATATCCAGGGTCGCGGCGGCGGAGCAGATCGCCCGCCCCAGCGCGGTTCCGGCGCGGGCGAGAGCGGCGACCGCGATGCCATCACCGGTGTGGGCGGCGGCCGCCAATTCCGCACCGGTCGTCCCCGGCCAGCCCCGCTCCCGGGCCCACCGGACCGACGACATCCCGCCGGCGACCGCTTCCACGCAGCCGACCCCACCGCAGGCGCACGGCACCTCCCAGCCGGGGACCACGATATGACCCACATGCCCGGCATTTCCGGTGCGGCCGAACAGGACTCGCCCGTCACTGATGATGCCGCCGCCGATTCCGGAGGAGACGGTCATCGCCAGACCCGAGTCGATCCCGCGCAGTCCACCGATTCGCCATTCGGCCAGGGCCAGGGCCGCGCCGTCGATGGCGAAATGGATATCGGCCGCCGGGAACAGGTCTCGGACGGCGGAGACGAGGGGAAATCCGGTGCGCCATTCCGGAATATTCAAGGGGGCGGCGGTTCCGGCGCGACTGTCGACCGGACCGCAGGCGGCGATACCGACCGCGCTCACCTCCTCGCCGCCGGCGACCTGGCGCAGCAGCGCACAGCACGCATCCCACACCCCGGTGGCAGGCACCTGCGCTCGGCGCACCTTCCGCAGGACCGGCGGGGTATCCGACACGGCGGCAACGAATTTGGTGGCGCCGATATCCAGTGCCAGCACAGCCATATCGACTACCGCCCGGTCAGGATTCCTCGGAATGCACCAGATGTTCGAAGGCGCGCAGATTTTTCAGCGACTCACCGCGCGATACTCGCCAATTCCATTCCCGCCGAATGGATTCGGCGAAACCCAGCTCCAGCAGGATGTTGAAATCGCCGTCCACCGCCTCCAGGATCTGGCCGAAGATCCGGTCCAGCTCATCGGCGGTCACCGCATGCTCGGCGATGCGGCCGACCAGATAGATGTCGCCGACATTGTCCAGGGTGTAGGCCACCGCGTACAGCCGCCGGTTGCGGCGCAGCAGGTATTTGTAGACGCCCTCGAAGTTCTCGTCCGGTTTGCGGCAGACGAAACATTCGAATCGGACACCGTACTTGCTGACGGTGAGCATGATCGTGGTCTTCAGTTTGCGTTCACCGGGCAGCACCACGACGAAGGTTTCGGCGCCCTCGCGGGTGTATTCGATCTCCCGCTCGCGCACCGTGTCCTCGATCAGTCGGGCGGTCCGCTCGACGCTGCCACTCACCTGCGCACTGCTCCCGTCCGGCGCCGCCACAGCGCCCGCGACCTGGCCTGATTGCTCTCACCCTGCAACGTACCCGGTATCCGCGCGGTTATTGCGCGGTGCTCGGCCAGGGCCGCCGAATACGAGGTCAGCAGCCCTGCGGCGGTATGGTCCCAGGAGAATTCGGAGGCGTGCGCCACCGCGGCGGCCGCCATCCTCGCCAGCCCGGATGCGTCGTCCAGCAGCCCGCGCAGGGCCCGAGCCCAGTCGTCGGCGCGGTGACCCGGTACCAGCCGGCCCGAAATCCCGTCCCGCACAGCGGTACCGAGCCCGCCCACATCGGCGGCGAGTACCGGTGTGCCGGTGGCCTGGGCCTCGATCGCGACCAGGCCGAACGATTCGTTGTAGCTGGGTACCGCGACCACATCCGCCGCCCGATACACCTGCACCAGCCGATGCGCGGGCTGCGGCGGCAGGAAGGTCACCCGATCGGCGATGCCGAGCGAACGCGCCAACTCGATCAGCGCGTCCGGGCGATCCAGGCCGGTACCCGACGGGCCGCCGACGATCAGTACCCGCAGCGGACGGTCCGGTTCGGCGCGCAGCACCTCGGCCGCCGCGTACAACAGCACATCGGGGGCCTTGAGCGGTTGGATGCGGCCCACGAACGCGACCACCTGCTCGGCGGGATCGAGATCGAAGACCCGGCGAGCCGCGAGTTTGTCGCCCGGCCGGTACCGCTCCAGGTCGGCGCCCGGGGGCACCACGTCGATGCGGTCGTCATCGGCGCCGTACAACTTCACCAGCTGATCGGCCTCGCGCACGGTATTGGCCACGATCCGATCGGATTCGGCGATGATCTGCCGCTCCCCCGCGATCCGCGACATCGGCTCCGGGGCATCCCCCTCGGCGAGGAAAGCGTTCTTGACGGCCGCCAAGGTATGCGCGGTATGCACCATCGGCACCCGCCAGCGATCGCGCGCCAGCCAGGCCACCTGACCCGACAGCCAGTAGTGCGAATGGATCAGGTCGTAATAGCCGGGTTGCTGCCGGGCTTCCTGCCGCAACACCTCCGCCGCGAACGGACACAGCTGGGTCGGCAGATCGTTTTTGTCCAACCCCTCGAACGGGCCGGCCACCACATTGCGCACCAGCACACCGGGGGCGGCCTCGACCACCGGCTCATCCCGAGATGAGGTGGCCCGGGTGAAGATCTCCACCTCGACGCCCTGACGCGCCAATCGCACCGCCGACTGCAGCACATACACATTCATCCCGCCCGCGTCGCCGGTACCCGGCTGCGCGAGCGGAGAGGTGTGCACCGACAACACCGCTATCCGACGCGGAGTTCGTTTCGGGCCATTGCTCACACAGTCCAGTGTGCACGCTCGCGTAACAGGTTCGTTATGCGCTCGGTGATTCTAGTGATTGTCTTCACACTGAAATTGCTCTACCGGTCCGCTCATCCCAGGGTCGCGACGAACTCGGTGACCTCGGCGGCGAAGCGGTCGGGATCTTCGATGAACACCGCGTGCTGGGCTCCCACCCAGATCGAGGTGCGGGAGTCGGGAGCGTGGGCGGCGGTGTACCGGCCATTGTCGACCGGGACCACCGGGTCGGCGTCACCGTGCATAACCAGCACCGGGATATCCAGTTCGGCAAGGGTTTTCGCATTGTCCACGGTGCGATACATGAGCGCCTTGCGCACGTGCGGCGGTGTGGACAAACTGGCGCCGAACAGCCGCTGGGCATCGCCACCCTTATCGCGACCCGGGCCGGTATTGGCATTGCCGAAGGCGGCGAATCCGCGCATCGCCCGCCCCGCACTGGTCTCGAAGACATCGGGGATGGCCTTGCGCATCGCGGGCCCCGGCTGCGACCCCTCCACGCCCGGCCCGATACCCGCCTGCGATCCGCAGTAGATCACCGCGGACAGCGCGCCGGTTCCGTATGCGGCCAGATAGTCGCTGAGCACGATTCCGCCGTAGGACCAGCCCAGCAGCACCGCATTCGCGGTAATGCCCTCGGCGGCCAGGATCGCCGCCACATCGGCTGCCCAGTTCGCCGGATCGTCGTATCCGCTGACCGGTGCATCGGAGTAGCCGTGGCCGCGCAGGTCGACCGCGATGATCCGGAAGGTTGCCGCCAGCAACTCCCCGGCCCGGCCCCAGCAGCGCAGATTGCCGGCCCAGCCGTGCAGCAGGATCAGCGGGCGCGCGCCTTCCGGGCCCGATACCCGGTACACGATCGTCGTTCCGTCCGCGCTGACCACATCCCGAATCGCCATGATCGACAGGCTAGCGGCCGGAAAACCACCACCGCGCGCCGATCGTTACGCTCGGGACCCATGAGCACTCGCCACGCAGTCGTCACCGGAGCCAGTTCGGGAATCGGCGAAGCCACCGCCCGTGAGCTCGCGAAACAGGGCTACCACGTGTACGTCGGCGCTCGCCGGAAGGACCGATTGCGCGCGCTGGCCGATGAGATCGGCGGCACCGCAATCGAATTGGATATCACCGACGAGGATTCGGTGCGGCGGTTCACCGGGGCGGTCGAGCAGGTGGACGTGCTGGTCAACAACGCCGGCGGCGCCAAAGGGCTGGCACCGATCGCCGAGGCCGATCTCGACGATTGGCGCTGGATGTGGGAGACGAACGTGCTGGGCACGCTGCGGCTGACCAAGGCGCTGCTGCCGAAACTGATCGCCTCCGGCGACGGCTTGATCGTCACCGTCACCTCGGTGGCGGCCTTCGACACTTACGACAACGGCAGCGGCTACACCTCCGCCAAACACGCCCAGGGCGTGCTGCATCGCACGCTGCGCAGTGAACTACTCGGTCAACCGGTCCGCCTCACCGAAATCGCACCCGGTGCGGTCGAAACCGAATTCTCCCTGGTCCGCTTCGACGGCGACACCGAACGCGCGGCCAAGGTCTATCAGGGCATCGACCCGCTGATGGCCTCCGATATCGCCGAGATCATCGCCTTCGTCGCGAGCCGCCCCGCCCACGTCGACCTCGACACCATCGTCGTCAAGCCCCGGGATCAAGCCGGGCCGGGTCGCTTCCACCGCCACGACTGACATCTCCCGGCCCGCGGGCGCTGTCAGCGGCCGGGCGACGGGGGCGAGGGCGGAGCCGCGGGGCCGCCCGAAGGCGTGGGGGTGGCGGAAACGACCGCCGCCGGCTTGCCGTGCAGTGCAGACAGGGTTTTCCAGGTGTCCCAGTCGATGGTCCAGTCGTAGATGTCACCGTCGGCGGCCGACAACGGCACCGAGGTTCCGGTCACCTCCACCGGATCGCCGTACAGGGCGGTCGGAAAGTACTGCTGGGCATCCTCGGCGCTGAGGTTGATACAGCCATTGGTGACGTTCGTATTACCTTGGGCGGCGGCCGAATCCGGGTTGGCATGGATGAATTCGCCGTTGTTGGAGATACGTACGGCCCACCGTTCGTGAACGTTGGTGTAGAAAGGCGGATTCGACATCATCATGTCCTGGTACTTGTCGGTCACCACGTGGGTGCCCGAGCGTGTCACATTCCGGGCCTCGTTGCCCTCACCGAAACTGCACGCCAGATCCAGGACCGTGGAACCGTCCCGAACCACCTGAATGCGGTGGCTGGGCGCGTACCCCTTAACGATCTGACTGCGGCCGATGGTGAATTTCGAGGACAGATCCGAGGCGCCGAAGGCGCCGCCGCCGAAGTCCATTCCGTACAGTTCGGCCGCCACGGTCACCGCGGTGCCGGGAGCCCAATAGTTGCGCGGCCGCCAATGCGCGCGCGAACCGCCGTTCTCATCGGGCAGCCAGGCCCAGCCGCCCTCGGTTTCCGGTGCCGTGGTGACGGTCATCGCCTTCTCGGCGGCGGCCTTCTGATCGTCGCCGAGGTGCGCTTTGAACTGCAGGATGATCGGCACCGCGATACCCACCGGCTGCCCGTCGCCGATATTGATCGTGACCGGGACGATCTGCCGCGGCTTCAGGGTGGTGAATCGGGCATCGATCGGAACGGGTTTGCCGTCGGTGCCGACCGCTGTGCCGGTCCAGGTGTAGGTGACCCCGTAACCGAGCGGTTCGTTGATCGTGAAACTGCTGCGGTCGGGCGCCATCACCCCGGTGACCTGTCTCCCGTCGGGGTTGGTCAGTGCGACCTGGTCGATCCGGCCGCTGGAGACGGTGACCGAGACCGGTGCGGTCGGATTGACGTCGGCGCTGCCGGCGCCCGGTTCGAACCGCACCGACGCGACCGGGCCCGACCCCCCGCCACCGCCGCGGGAGCATCCCGCTACCAGCGCGACTGCCGCCATCTGACCGGCACCGGCCAGTAGCGCCCGGCGACCGGTAACTCCTCGAATGTGCACGTCCCGAATCTACCGAAACCGGCTCTCGTCCCCACCGGACTTCGGCACAGCCCGCGGTACCCGCCCTACAGCTCGATGCCCACGGTGACCGGCTCGGGCTCGAGCCGGATACCGAAGCGCTCCTGCACTCCCGCGCGCACCGTGCGCGCCAGCCCGACCACGTCCGCGGCCGCGGCGCCGCCCCGATTGGTCAGGGCCAGCGTATGTTTCGTGGACAGCCGGGCGGCGGCTGCCGGCCCCGGGAAACCCTTGCCGAAGCCGGCCCGCTCGATCAACCAGCCGGCCGAGAATTTGATGCCGTCCTCGGACGGGTAGGTGGGGATGGTGACATCACCCACATGAGCGCGAATGGTCTCGATGACCGCGCGGGCATCCTGGTGCTCGATGACCGGGTTGGTGAAGAACGACCCCGCACTCCAGGTGTCGTGGTCTGCCGCGTCCAGCACCATGCCTTTACCGGCCCGCAACCGCAGCACCGCGGCCCGCACATCGGCGGCCGGGCGGGTCTCGCCCTCGGCGGCCGAGAACATCCGGGCGAGTTCGCCGTAGCGCAGGGCGGCGCTGGCGCCGTCGGGATTCACCGCGAATTCGACGGCCAGCACGACCGCCCGATCGGAATGTTTGAGAATCGAGGTGCGGTAGCGCATTCCCAGCTCGCCGGGTTCGGCCCAGCGAATCTCGCCGGTTTCACGATCGAGCAACCGCACCCGCCGCAGTACCTGCGCGACCTCCACACCGTAAGCGCCGACGTTCTGGACCGGTGTCGCTCCCGCCGAGCCGGGAATTCCGGATAGGCATTCCAGGCCGCCCGATCCGGCCGCGACGGAGGCGCGGACCACCTCGTCCCAGTCCGCACCGGCCTCGGCCAGCACGGTGTCCGAGCCGATCCGGATACCCTCGGTCGCGATCCGCACCACGACCCCATCGAAACCGGTGTCGGCGATCAGCAGATTCGAGCCGCCGGCCACCAGCAGCAGCGGAATGCCCGCCGAATCCAGCGCGCGCACGGTCGCGACCAGGGCGTCGGTGGTGGTGCATTCGGCGACCGTGGCGGGGCCGCCGACCCGCAGCGTGGTCAGCTCCGCCAGCGGGACCGCCTCGCGTACGCGAACGCCGGTCGAGCCGAGTAGCTCGCGGACCGCTGCCGCGTCGTTTACTGCCATATCGCCGGGTACCACGGGAGATGTCCGCACACCGATAGACGGTAGCGTGTCACTACATGGCGACACCCCTGGCGTACACGGCTCGGTACGCGCACCCGATCGCGGCGCTGCGTACCGCGATCGCCGATGAGCAGTACTGGAAGGACCGCATCGAGGAGGTCGGCGGACCCGGCGCACGTCTGGACTCGTTCCGCGCCGACGCCGACCAGGTCGTGGTGGCGATGACCCAGGCCATTCCCGCCTCGGAACTGCCGGCCGCCATCACCTCGGTGCGGCCCGGTGATCTGATCATTCCGCGCACCGAGACCTACCGGCTCGGCGATCTGTCCGGGGTCTTCGAGGCCCATGTACAGGACGCCCCCGCCCAGGCCACCGGCACCATCACCTACACCGACGAGGGCGCCGGGTGTCAGGGCGTGGCCGACGGATCGGTCGCGGTGCAGATTCCGTTGTTCGGCAAGAAGATCGAGGCCGTGGTCGCGCAGAAACTCCTCGAACTGCTGACCTCGGAAACCGAGTTCACCGACACCTGGATCACGAACCACTGATTCGGACCGGGTCGGCCGCCCAGTAACCTGGTTCCTCATGGCCCGCCGACTCGACTACTCCGCTCGCTATCCGTTGCACACCACCAAAGAGGTGTACGGCGCACTGTCCACCCGCGCCTACTGGGACGCCCGGATGGCGGAGATGCGCAAGTACTCGCCCAACGAGGTGGTCGACTTGCAGGCCGGGGACAGCGGGATCGAGGTCGAGGTGCGGCACATCCTGCCCCGCGACATGCTGCCCGAGATCGCGCAGACGGTGATCCGCAAGGACATGGTGATCACCCGCAAGGAGACCTACAGCGCGTTCGGCCCGGAGGTCACCGGCGAGTTCAGCGCCTCGATTCCGGCCGGTCCGGGCAGCCTCACCGGCACCACCCGGCTGTTCGCCACCGATACCGGCTGCACCCTGCGCACCTCCCCGCTGGCGAAGGTGTTCATCCCGCTGATCGGTCCCAAACTCGAACAGCTGATGCTGGTCAATCTCGTCGACCTGTTGCGGGCCGAGGCCGAATTCACCCAGCAGTGGCTCGAGGAGCAGCACCCGACAACATGAAGCGGGCGGCATCGGGACCGGCGTTATCGCGATGCCACGGTGGCGCTCAGGCGGCGGTGTCGTTCAGGCGGCCGAGAGCGACCGGCGCACCCGGGCCGCGGCATGCGGCGGCAGACTCGAACTGCCCGAGCGTATTTCCTCCGGCACACAGCGGTGAATCGCGATCGCGTCGGCGACCACCTCGTCCAGGGATCCCTGGCCGATTCCGGCCTCGGCCAGATCCAGCACCGTCCGCACGGGCGTGGTGACCATGAACGGCCCGGCCGATTCCACATCCGGGCGGCGCAGCGCCCGCCGCAGCACCACCAGGCGCGGGATCCCGGGCGGCCGGCCCGAACTCGCCGACAGGTGCAGGAATCTCGGACACAGCCGACCCAGCCCGTGCAGTTCGGCCGCGCTGTGGTGGGAGACGGCCGCGGCGCCGTCGAACCAGGCCGACCACATGGCATATTCGTCGAGCGGCCCGTCCGGCCAATCGGTCATCCGCAAGATCCCCAGGGCCACCCGCACCACCCGGCCGTCGGCGATCGCCGCCGGAATCCGGTCCGCGCATCCGGCTCGCAGCACCGACCGCGCGGTGAAGTAGCCGGCGTGCTGGTCGGCCAGCCCGCGCAGCATGATCCAGGCTCGGTCCGGTTCGGCCGGCACATCTCCGGGAACCCCGGCGGAGGCACCATAGGCGGACATAAGCGTCAGAGTACGCCGGAAAGGTGTGTTGGATATCACAATCCGATCGGATGCTGCCCAACACACCTCACCGGTTCCACAGAACCGGCACAGAAAACTCGGTAAGAATCGACGCATGAGTTCGCAGCCAGCAGACGTCGCGGTAGCCGCGGCCCCCCTCCCGCCGGATGCGCCCAGAACCCGCAACCGTCGAAGAATAGTGCTGATCGCCGTTCTGGTGGTGGTACTCGCACTGGTCGGAACGGCCGTCGGCGCCGAAACCTATGTCCGGCACCGCGCGGAGGGCTGTATGGCCTCCCAGGTCCAGCAGGAGCTGGGGTCGAAGGTGAAGGTGGGCTTCGGCTGGAAGCCGCTGCTGCTCACCGCCCTGGACCACCGGATCGGGTCGGTCACCGTCGACAGCGACGACGCGAAGTTCGGACCGGCCGTGGATATGCGAGTCCACGCGCAGCTCAACAACATCGAGTTGATCAACGGCGGGCAGGGCGGCACCAAACTCGGCAGCAGCTCCGCCGATGCCACCTGGAGCAATGACGGCATCGGTCAGACGCTCGGCGGAATGGTCTCCGGCGTGCAGTCCGATCCGGCCGGCGGAACCCTGGATCTGAAGGTGCTCGGCGGTCTGGCCGATCTGAAGGTGCAACCGCATATCGTGGGCGGTCGCATCGAGGTCGCCACCCAGTCGGCACAGTTGCTCGGTCTGGGCCTGCCCACCGATCTGGTCGACAGCATCGTCAAGAGCATGACCGAGGGAATGCAGAACTATCCGATGGGAATGCAGCCCATCGACGTGAAGGTCACCGACAGCGGCATCAATGTCTCGCTGCGCGGCGGCGCCACCACACTGCCGGGCGCCCAGGGCGCGAACATCGACTGCTGAGCGCCGCTACTGGGCGAATCCGTCCAGAACGGCCGCCGAACGGGACAATCCGAGCCGGGTCGCGCCGGCGGCGATGAGTTCACTCGCCGCCGCCGCGGTCCGGATCCCGCCGCTGGCCTTGATCCCCAGACGACCGCCGACGGTCTCGGCCATCAAGCGCACCGCGCGCACGTCGGCGCCACCGGCCGGATGAAATCCGGTGGAGGTCTTGACGAAATCGGCTCCGGCCCGCTCGGCCGCCCGGCAGACGGCCACGATCGCCTCGTCGGTCAGTGCGGCCGATTCCAGAATCACCTTCAGCACCACCTGATCGCCGATGGCCTCGCGCACGGTGATGATGTCGGCCAGCACCGCGTTGTACTCACCGGCCACCGCCGCGCCGACATCGATGACCATATCCACCTCCGCCGCGCCCTGCTCCACCGCGAACCGGGCCTCGGTGCCCTTGATCAGCGAATGATGTTTCCCGGACGGGAATCCCGCGACGGTCGCCAGGACGAGTCCGGGCGCACTCACCGGCAGCATCGAGGGCGACAGGCAGACGGCGAGCACACCCAGCCGCCGGGCCTCCTCGATGGCCGCGGCGGCATCGGCGGCGCCGGCCTCGGGCGCCAGCAGCGTATGGTCGATCATCGAGGCGACCTGGGCGCGGGTCAGGGTTGCCGGGGCGGAATCTGCCATGGATCACAGTCTGGCACAGGCCCACCGGCACCCCTGCGCGATCTCTCAGGCAACACTCGGCCAGGTCACAGCGGTCGCCTGGAACGCACCTGCGAGGATCGCAGCATGGTATGGACCGTGCCCGCCGAGGATCGCCGCTTCGTCCTGAGCCTGGGATGTCCGGATCAAACCGGTGTCATCGCCCGGATCACCTCGTTCATCGCCGGATTCGGCGGTTCGATCGCCGAGGCCGGATATCACTCCGACGACGAATCCGGCTGGTTCTTCACCCGCCAGGCGATCAAGGCCTCGACCGTGCCGTTCGATCTCGACACACTGCGGGAACGCTTCACCACCCTGGCCGCGGATCTGGGGCCCGAGACCGACTGGAAATTGCTGGATTCGGGTCGGCGCGGGCGGGTGGTACTGCTGGTCAGCCGCGACGGTCACTGTCTGCACGATCTGCTCGGACGGGCCACCAGCGGTGAACTACCGGCCACCGTCGAGGCGGTGATCGGTAATCATCCCGATCTCCGGGAAATGACGTACGCGCACGGAATTCCGTTCCACCACATTCCTTTTCCGGCCGATCCGGCCGCGCGCGAACCGGCGTTCGAACAGGTTCGGGCGCTGGTCGACGGCCACGATCCGGACGCTGTGGTGCTCGCCCGGTTCATGCAGGTGCTACCCGCGGGCCTGTGTGAGCACTGGGCGGGCCGCGCGATCAATATTCATCACAGCTTCCTGCCCTCCTTCGTGGGGGCGCGGCCGTATCACCAAGCGTTCGCGCGCGGGGTGAAGTTGATCGGCGCGACATGTCATTACGTCACACCGGAATTGGATGCCGGGCCGATCATCGAACAGGATGTCGCGCGCGTCGATCACGCCGATACCGTGCGCGATATGGTCCGCCAGGGCCGTGATATCGAACGGGTGGTGCTGGCGCGCGGACTGCGCTGGCATCTGGAGGGCCGGGTGCTCGTGCACGGCCGCCGCACGGTCGTATTCACCTGAGGGACCGCGTATCCCGGCGGCGGTAGGGCGACGCCAAGACCGGGCGCCTTTGACCGGCCTTGGCAGACAACACGATTCGCATCGTATTGCCGTCCTCACCACCCGGGCCGAATCCGGCCCCGGGCACGTTTCAGCCCGCCATCGCGCTGCGGCCACCGCCGGTGGCCTCGATCAGGCGGGTCAACTCGGCGTTGACTTCCTCGGTCGCCTCGATATTGCCCAGGTGGCCGGTCGCGAGCACCGAGTAGTTGTCCAGGCAGCCGATCGAGGCGAGATCGTCGGCGATCCGCCGCGACATCGGCTCGGGCAGCAGCTTGTCATAGGAGCCCGCGACGACGCTGGTGGGCACGCGCAGGGCGGTGGCCGCACCGTGAATATCGGTGTCGATCAGGGTCACCGCGAACCGGCCGCGTACCAGCGGGCGGCACGAGCGCACGATGGACAGGCCGAAGTCGATCTGTTCCTCAGTGGCGTACGGATTGGCGATCCGCGCCTTGAAGATCTTGCGCACCATGCTCATATTCGGGAACGGCACCGGCTGCCCGAAGATGCCGCGGCTGAGCCAGGCCGGAGCCGGGATCACGTCGTTGAACAGCGGCAGCACCAAGGATTCACTGGCGATCGCGCCGGAGCTGGTGTTCAGCAGCAGGGCCGCGCGGGCGTATCGCTCGACCTGCTCGGGGTGATACTTCGCCCAGGCCTGGACGGACATCCCACCCATACTGTGCCCCACCAGAACTGCCTTGCGGCCCAGCGGAACCGCCGCGGCCAGTACATCGGCGAGATCGTCGGCCAGCTGTTCGGCATCGAAACGGCGCCGCCCGACCGTGCTGGCGCCGTGCCCGCGCTGATCGAAGACGACCACCCGGTGATCGCGGGCGAAGGCGTGGATCTGCGGATTCCAGTATTCGAGACAGCAGGACCAGCCGTGCACGAAGACGATGACATCGCCGTCGGCAGGGCCGTAGGCGTGCACCCGCAGGCGGGCGCCGTCCGCGGTGGTAACCGGAATGACCTCCGGGTCGCGCACGCGGTTGAAGTGGGCGCTGCGATATCCACGAGAACGCAGAGTCGCGCGATATCCCCCGGTCAGCGAGCCGATACCGGTCTGGAGACCGATGCGGTTCCGGCGCGAGTTCATCACCATGAGCACTCCTTTGTGTCTGCTGTGACACTACCTTGCTAGCAGGAGTGCTTGCTAGTGCAAGCGCCGGAGAATGTGCCGAACCGGAATCCCGGTTCCCGGACTACGGGCCGGTCAGCGGCCGCTACCAGCGCGGACCGCGTTGGATCTCGTCGACCTTGGGTCGCACATCGGCCAGATACACACCGGTGGCCACGACCGCGATCATCCCGAGGAAACCCACCGGGGTGAGCGTCAGCAGCAGCACCACCAGCGCGGCGGCCAGTATCGACACCCAGATCGGTTTGGTGAGCTTGTCGACCGCGGTGAAGGCATCCGAACGCTGGCGCACGGCATGGACGAGGGCGAAGATTGTCGCGGCCATGGCGACCGCCCACAGCAGCCAGATGATCGCGCCCGTTACCTGATACACATCACCCATAGTAAGAGCAACGCCCGCATATGCCAGGCATATGCGGGCGTCGCGGGTATCCGGTATACCCGGATCCGGCGGGCGGATCCGAATTACCCCTCGCCGGAGTCTCCGGCCGGCCCGATTACTTCTTGGCCGACGTGGTGGTCTTCTTGGCGGCGGTGGTCTTGGCCGGGGCCTTCTTGGCGGGAGCCTTCTTGGCCGGGGCCTTCTTGGCGGGAGCGGCCGGAGCGGCGGTCTCCTCGGTGGTCACCTCGACGACCTCGGCATCGACGACGGCCTCGTCGGTGGCCTCACCCTTGCCGCGGACCTTGTTCAGCACGTCCTCGGTGCGGTCGACGACGTCGTTGTACAGGTTCTCGACCTTGTCGAAACGGTCGCCGAAAGCGGGCTTGGCACGCAGCCGGTCGACGGTCTCCTCGCCGCGCACGGCCAGGTCGGAGTAGAAGTCCAGCAGTTCCTGGTAGTAGTCGTCGACGACCCGGCGCAGCTCCTCGGGGGCGAGCTTGTCACGCAGTTCGGCGATCTCGTCCGGAACGTCCAGGCCGGACAGCCGCTCGCGCAGCGACTCAACCTCTTCTCGAACATCGGCGGGCAGGTTGGACAGCCGCTCGCGCGCCTCCTCCACCCGGGAGTCGATGGCGGAGCGGTCCCGCACCCGATCGAGCAGGTCGTTCACCGCGCTGTAGAGGGCGTCACCGGCGCCGACGGTGGCGTACAGCGGCTTGGTGACGGCGGCGTTGTTGATGGTGGCAGTGCTGGTCTGCGTCATGATTATGCGTTCTCCTGGAGTGGCGGAACATCATTGGTGCTGCGGTCTATGGGGTGGGATGGAACGTCGTTGTCCCTGGAAGCGCCCCCCTCGGATCCCTCCGGAACCGATTCCGACGCATCCCCCTGTGGCTCGTCCACCGAGTTCTCCCGGCGGAACGATTCGTAGATGTCCAGGAGTACCTGCTTCTGGCGCTCGGAAATTCCGGTGTCGGCCAGTAGCGCGTCCCGAACCGGGCTGGATGCCCTCTGCTCGAGGAAACCAGCCCGTACGTACAAGACCTCCGAGGACACTCGCAGTCCCTTGGCGATCTGTGCGAGCACCTCGGCGGACGGGTTGCGCAATCCGCGCTCGATCTGACTCAGGTACGGATTGCTCACCCCCGCCATCTGCGCGAGCTGACGCAGCGAGACCTGGGCGGCCTCGCGTTGCGTCCGGATGAAGCTGCCGATGTCATGTGCCGCGTTGGTGACGCGGGCGACTCGATCATCGGGGAACTCAGGCTCCTCTGCCATCACACTGCTCACCCTCCGGCGGTTGTAAGACCATTCTAACCAGGAGTGCTAGCTATTGCAAGCACCTTGTTAGCACTACTTCGGCAAACCCTTGGCGTCGCTATTGGAAGCCCGGAAAGAGTAGATGGGATACCGCGTAGATCACCAGGCCCGCAAGTGATCCCACCACGGTTCCGTTGATCCGGATGAACTGCAGATCACGCCCGGCCTGCAGTTCGATCTTGCGGCTCGCCTCATCGGCATCCCAGCGGGCAACCGTATCGCTGATCAGGGTGGCGATCTCCGAGCCGTAGTTGGCGACCAGATAGCGCACCGCGCGTTCGACCCAGGAATCCACCCGCGTACGCCACTGCTCGTCCTCGACCAGACGCTGCCCGAGCCGCAGCACGTTCTCGGTGAGCTTGCGGCGCAGGGTGCTGGCGGGATCGTCCGCCGATTCCAGGATCAGGCGCTTGGCCGCGCGCCAGGTCGCCTGCGCCAGACCGGTGATCTC
>JAFMQT010000488.1 GCA_017354515.1 Nocardia sp.
CAACATCCCCCGAGCTACCGGGGGTGGCCGACAGGGTGGATTCCACCGTGGAATCCACATCCACTCCCGCAGCGGAATCCGCAGTGGATTCGGTGGACTCCACCACCGCAGCAGTGGATTCCGGGGTGTGGTGGGCGCGGAACAGCACCGCCAACCCGTGGGTGTCGATCAGCAGGCTGATCGGGGCGATGGCCGCCACGATCGCGCACACCCACCCCGGCAACACCCTTCCGGCCGCGACCGCGTGGATACTGTTGCCGGCCACCGAGATCAACGCCCCGGCGGCCAGCACCCACACGAAATACCTGCGCTGCGGCGAGGCCGCGAGGACCAGCCACCCCAGGGTGGCCTGAATAATCGTGCCGTCCACGATCAACGGGAACAGCCACGCCGTCGACACCGGAATATGCGCCAACATCGCCAGATCGCGGAGCGTGGTGAACGACAGGACGAACGCGGCGGCGCCGACACCCACGATCACCACGACCGCCAGCGCCCGCGCCCACCGCATCCCGACAGCCGTGCTACTCATCGGACACCGGTGCCCGATCACGCGGCGCGCCTTCGGTTTCCCGCCGCTGGGCCTCGGTCAATACCTCGCCGAACTCGTCCAGCTCAGCCGCCGCACGATCAGTGAGCTTCAGACGCCCGGCGTAGCCGTGGGCCACCACCAACCGCGACTGCGCCAAGTACACGAACCGGTCGACGTCGGCGAGGTTGTACACGACCTCCGCGACCGCCTCCGCCGGTTCGATAGCCCTGCCCAGATCATCGACCGCCAACTCGGCCGGACGCGCCGCCAGACGGCAGAACTGCCGATAGATACGCGCCAGATCATGGCGCAGCACCTCGATCCGGTCATCCACCGCGCCCAACTCGTCATACGAATCGACCGGCGCGAACCGGAACGGCCCCGCAGGTTCCGGGAACAGCACGTCCCCGGCGGCGTAATCGGTGAGATCGCCCATCACGCCACCGCCTTCTCAGCGGCCAAACGCACGGCGGCGTCGTGCATCATCACGATCTGCGGCAGCTGCTCAGCCAACACCCGCGCGTCCTCGATCGACAACCCCATCGAGGCCGTACCGACATCGGTCCGAAGCCGCACCAACACGCCCGCATCGAGCGCGTAACCCGAGTCGGTACGCGACGGCGGCTCGTACTCGACCTCCACACCGCCGAAACCGGTGTTCATCGTGCTCATGTAGGAAGCCATGACGATCACGCCGCCTTCTCATCACGCGCACGCGCGGCGCTCACATTGGCCGGGGCCTGCTTGCCGCCCGAGGTATCACCCTTGATGCCGGTCGCCCGAATGTAGAAACCAATCGACTTGAACTGCCCGTTACCGACGACACGAGGCTTGAGCAGCAACCCCTCCAGCTCGATCGGACGCAACCCCTCCATGACCTCCGGCTCCGAAGGCACCGGCATCTGGTCGGCAACGAACGTGACATCGAAACCGGCCTGCGACGCCTTACCGCCCGCCCGGTCCATGACCGTCGCCTTCCACAACCGCTTGCCGGAACCGTTGCCCTCCCGGTCGAAATCGAGTGCTTGGCGCTTCGGCGCGGAGCGATCCTCGCTGTACTCGGTCTGCGCCTCGATGTCACCGAGCAACAGAACCCCCTTCGGGAACACCGCACGGAATTCGGTCGGAATCCACATATCCTTGAGTGCCATAACTGAATCTCCTTGTCCTAGTTCGCATTACGTCGCTTCGTCCGACTCCGGACTTCCAACACATCAAGGATCACGCGACATATAGGGACGCAATAACCGCAAAAAAGGGACGGTTAGGGACACTTTCGGCTAGAATTGAGGCATGACCAATGAACGGCTCCGGGGCGCGATGGCAGCAAAGAACCTCACAAAACACGCCTTGGCTGAGAGGCTCGACGTGAACACGAAGACCATCGAGCGGTGGATCACGCAGGACCGGTGTCCCCATCCGCCACTTCGGCTGGAGACGGCCCGGATTCTGGGATGCGACGAGACCTATTTGTGGCCAGAGCTTTTGGCCGGCACCCGGTCGACCACGGCATCACTGTCTGAGATCGTCCAGATCTGGCCTACCAGACCCGAAGTGCCGCAAGAGGTTTGGCGAGCCATCATGCAGCAGGCCACAGAACATATCGATGTTCTCGTGTACGCAGGCGGGTTCTTGGTCGAATCGCTGGACTTTGTCAACGTCGTTCGCGCGAAGGCAGCGGAGGGCGTACAAATCCGGGTCCTACTCGGGGAGAGCGACGCACCCGAGGTAGCTGCACGAGCGCGCGAGGAAGGGCTTCCGTCACTGCCGCAGCGGTGCCAGTCCACCCTGGAATATCTCCGAGACACGATCAATCTTCCGATGGTCAACATTCAGACGCACCGCACGACGCTGTACAACAGCATCTACCGATTCGGAGACTCCATGCTCGTCAACACCCACAGCTACGGAGCCTATGCCGCGAAGTCTCCTGTACAGCATCTCCAGAAAGTGCCAGGTGGCCGACTGTTCGACTACTATCTCGAATCCTTCGAAGCTGTCTGGAAAACCGGGCGACCAGCACTATCCTGACCACATGGGACGCCGAATCGACTACCACAACGATCCCCATGCGCCAGCGGCCAACAGTGTCCGCCCCAGCGCAGCCGCGTTCGTCCAGCGCGATGGAGCTGTGTTGCTGATCTGCCGGTCGGACAACGGCAACTGGTCCATGCCCGGCGGCGCACACGACCCCGGCGAGTCTCTCAGCCATACCGCAGTCAGGGAGACCCAGGAGGAAACCGGGGTCGACATCCACGTCAGCGGAATAGTCGGAATCTTCACCGACCCCACTCACGTAATCCACTACACCAGCAACGACGAGGTGCGACAGGAATTCACGGTGGTCTACCGGGGCGAGACCATCGGCGGGCAACCGCGGACTAGCGACGAGAGCACCCGCGTGGAGTGGATACCCGTCGACCAGATTCCGACCCTGCCAATGGACACCAGCCAGCGCAAGCGGATCGATTGGGCTCTCGGCGACAACGCGCCCTACATCGACCCCGACGCCCGTTGAACCGCCCGACGTAACCGCGGTTCCGCCTTCGTGATCGCGGTGTGCACGATACTGCCCGGCTCATAGCGTCGAAGAATCTCGCTCAGCCGCTGGTCGACGGTGAAATCCTCACCATTCGGACCGGTATGCAGATCCGCCCACCACATGAAGTCATCCACCATGTCGAGCCCAGCGATACCATCCAGCGCGAATTCCTCGAACACGCCAGCGTCCAGACCCCGCACCGACGCTTCCACCTCAGCAGCGGTGTGGAACGCCACCACGTGGCACACCACATCCGAATAGCCCAGCGACCGCAGCAGGCGTGCCCCATCGATCGGATGGAACCCGAGATTGCGGTGTCCGTACCCGACATCGTGCAGATACGCCGCCGTCACCGCATCGGCCCGCAACTCGGCCGGTAAGTGTTCCGCGACGCTCGCCATGCGCTGACCCACCGCGATCGAATGAGCGCGGCGCGATTCGGTCAGCGGCTCCAACAGCGCAATCACAGCGTCGTTCACTGTCGCCATCGTACGCCCGCTCCTTTCCCAAAGTCGTTGCCGAAT
>JAFMQT010000155.1 GCA_017354515.1 Nocardia sp.
GCCATCGGGCGCTCGGGCTCGACCGAGGCCTGCTCACCCGACTGCGGCGGCACCGCCACCGAACCGCCGGAGGGCGCGACGATGATCGCCTTGGGCACATGCACCGTCACCGTGACGCCGGGGTCGCGGGCGGTGTCGAAGGTCGGGCGCAGCTGCACCGTCAATCCGTGCCGCTCGGCCAGCCGGCCGACCACGAACAGACCCATATGGCGCGCGGTATCCGGGCCGACCTCGGCGGTCTGCTCGAGCCGCTCGTTGATCTCCTCCATCTCCGCGATCGGCATACCGATACCGCGGTCGGCCACCTCGACCAGCAGACCCTTGTCATCGGCCTGGGCGAAGGTGAACTTGACGTCGGTCTCCGGCGGCGAGGCGCGCAGCGCGTTGTCGAGCAGCTCGGCGAACAGATGCGCGAGGTCGGAGGCGGCGGGCTCGGTGATGGCGCCGCGCGGGGTGGCGCCCAGCTTCACGCGCTCGTAGTCCTCGACCTCGGAGATGGCCGCACGCAGCACGTCGGCGATCTCGACCGGCGCGGACTTACCGCGACGCTGCCGGGTACCGGCCAGAATCAGCAGGTTGTCGCCGTTTCGCCGCATACGGGCGGCGAGGTGGTCCAGGCGGAACAGGTTCTCGAGGAGGCGGGGGTCCTTCTCGTCGTACTCCATCGCCTCGATGAGCGAGAGCTGATGGTCGACCAGCGACTTGGACCGGCGTGCCAGGGTTTCGAACATATCGTTGACCTGGGTACGCATCGAGGCCTGATCGGCCGCCAGGCGCAGGGCCTGACCGTGGATGTCGTCGACCGCGCGGGCCAGCTGACCGACCTCCTCCTCGGTCTGCACCGGCATCGGCTCGAGCGGCACATCCTCGGGGCGGGCGCCGTCACGCAGCTGGGAGACCTCGTAGCCGAGGTCGTGTTCGGCGACGCGCAGCGCGGCGAGGCGGAGTTTACGCAGCGGCACGATCATCGCGCGGGCGACGAGGACGGCGAAGATCAACGCGGCCAGGATGGTCAGCACGACGATGATTGCGTACTGGATGGCGCCCGTGGTGGACTGGCCGGCCAGATCGTTCACGCGCCCAGTGATATCGGAGGTACTGCTGGCTACGATCTTGGTGTAGTCGGCGAGACTGTCCAGCAGCGTCTCGCGCAGGTCGATGACCGGAAGCTGCCCTACCTCGGCGGCCGGGCCGGTGGTCATGGCCGCACGCTTGTCGAGCAGGCCGTTCAGTTCGGCGATGTTCTGATCGCCCGGGGGAAAGCGCTTGCCCAGCAGCCCGAGCATGTACCGCTCGGTATTGAGGGCCAGCTGAAGGTCGTGCAGACCGCCCTTGTTGTCACCGCTGACGGCTTTCGCGCCACCGGCGATCTGCGGCACCATCACCGCACGGGTGTTGAGTGAGTCGACCAGGCGCAGCTTGGCCTCTTCGATACCGGGGTCGGAGACGGTCGAGACGATCTCCTCGACCGTCTTGACACTGTTCTGCCGGATGGCTTCTTCCTGGTTGATCGCGTCGGCGATCACCAGCGAGGGCTTGGCGCCCTGATCGTGCACGGCTTGCGCGCCCTGGATCATCTGCTGGATCGCATCGCGGGCACCGGGCAGACCGTCCAGCTTCCCCTCGGCCTTCTTGGCGGCCTCGATGGCACCGGCGAGTTTGGTCACATCGGAGTCCTGCACCAGTGACGCGCCCGGGATGTTGAACAACTGCTCACTGGCGACGGTCGCGGCGGCACCACTGAGACCGGTGACAGCCGGGATCGCCTCGACATGTCCGACGGCGTCGTTCAGGTGACTCGACTCACTGAACTCCGACGCGATCCTGGAAGCACCCAGCACCACCGCTACCAGCAGCGGCACGGCCAGTACGGCCGTAACCTTCCAGCGCAGGTCCCAGTTGCCGAGCGACCAGCGCTTCCCAACGGGCCTCGCGGCGTCACGCATTTCCACTCACTTTCCAAACTGGCCTCAGCCACACACCATCCGCGAGTCTCCACGATCACATACGCGGCTCGAGCGAGCAGAGCGGGCCGGGGGACTGCGGCTGGCCGTGAATCTCTTCCATGACGGCCGAATCAGGTGACACGCGATTCTAACGGATTAATAACTTCTTGTGCGACCTCTTGGCAACAAACCAACCGGGGACCTCGATGTCGCGGACAGAATCGAAGGTCGCGGCGACCGTTGGACGCCGCGTGAAGTCTGCCACAATCAGGCGGAACCATCGAGGTGGGCATCGAGGCGAGGGTAGGAGTCATACGGTTGAACGGGAAGCAGGAGTACCGGCCCGCCTACCAGACGAGCCTGGTCGACCCTTCGGAATTCTGGGGCGCAGCCGCCGAGGCGATCTGCTGGGAGGTCCCTCCCACCCAGATTCTCGACACCACGACGCGGCCGACGGGCCGCTGGTTTCCCGATGCTCGCCTCAACACCTCCTACAACGCGCTCGATCGGCATGTGCTGGATCTCACAACGATAACGGATCCGTCGCGGGCCGAATCCGGTACCCCAGCATCGGCCGCCTCCGCCGGGGGACGCGCGGACCAGCCCGCGCTGATCTACGACTGCCCCATGACCGGCGACTCCTCCGTCTACACCTACGCCGAATTGCTGGCCGAGGTGGCCCGGTTCGCCGGTGCGATGACGCGGCTGGGGGTAGGCACCGGCGACCGGGTGATCATCTACATGCCGATGATCCCCGAGGCGGCCATCGCGATGCTGGCCTGCGCGCGCATCGGTGCGGTGCATTCGGTGGTCTTCGGCGGTTTCGCCGCCCATGAACTCGCCGCCCGCATCGACCATGCCGAGCCGGTGCTGATCGTGACCGCCTCCGGCGGACTCGACGACGGCAAGCGGGTGGACTTTCCGCCGATCGTGCTCGCGGCACTGGATCAGGCCGTCACCGCCGCGCCCCGCTCGGTCGTGGTCAAACAGCGGAAGGGATTCGCGACGATCAGGTTCGCCTCGCACCAGCCGGCCACCGAATCCCTGCCCGACTCCGGCCGGACGGTGGCGGCCCAGTGGCTGGACTGGGAGGACGTGATCCGCGACGGCGAACCGGCGGGCCCGGTGGCGGTGGCGGCCACCGATCCGCTCTACATCCTCTACACCTCGGGCACGACGGGCAGGCCCAAGGGCGTGGTCCGCGACAACGGCGGCCACGCGGTCGGACTGACCTGGTCGATGCGCAATATCTACGACGTCTCGGCCGGGCAGGTCGTGCTGTGCCCGTCCGATGTCGGCTGGGTGGTCGGACATTCCCTGATCGTCTACGGCCCACTGCTGGCCGGCGCGACGACGATCATGTACGAGGGCGAACCGGTGGGCACCCCCGATCCGGGGTCGATCTGGCGGTTGATCGAGAAATACCGGGTGAACACGGTGTTCATCTCGCCGCACGCGCTACGCGCACTGCGCCGCACCGATCCCGAGGCCGGCTACGTTCGCGACCACGACCTGTCATCGCTGCGGACGCTGTTCTGCGCCGGCGAACATCTGGATCCGCTGCTGTACGCGTGGACCCGCGAGCAGGTGCTGCGGGACTATCCCGAATGCCCGCTCGTCGACAACTGGTGGCAGACCGAGACCGGCTGGCCCGCTTGCGCGAATCCGATTGGACTGCAACCACTTCCGATCAAGCCAGGATCGTCCACGGTGCCCGTCCCGGGTTATCGGTTACGGATCCTCGACTACGAGGGCGACGCGCTGGGGCCCGGCTCCCAGGGCAGCATCGTGATCGGCCTGCCGCTGCCACCGGGAGCGCTGACCGGGCTGTGGCGCAACGAGGAGCGGTTCGAGCACTCGTATCTGGCCGCCTATCCGGGACATTTCCTGACCGGCGACAGCGGCTACTTCGACGAGGACGGCTACCTGTACGTGCTGGGCCGCAGCGACGATGTGATCGTCATCTCCGGGCACCGGCTCTCCCCCGGCGCGATGGAGGAGGCGATCTGCACGCATCCGGCGGTATGCGAGGCCGCGGTGGTGGGCATTCCGGACGAACTCGAGGGGCAGCGGCCGATCGCGTACGTGGTCCTCGAGCCCGGAACCGATCCGGACCCAGATCGGCTGCTGGCCGATCTGACCGCCCGGCTGCGCGATCAGATCGGCCCGATCGCGCAGATCCGCGAACTCACGGTGGTGCAGGCCCTTCCCAAGACCCGGTCGGGCAAGGTGCTGCGCCGGTCCATCCGGCAGATCGTGTCCGGGGACAGCTGGGAGATGCCCGCCACGATCGCCGATCCCGCGGTCCTGATCGCCCTCGAGGATCAGCTACTGGCCCGCACTTCTCATAGTGGTTTCAGCGGCGCCACAGAATCCGGCGATACCGTGACAGGGCTCCCGCCGGAGAACCCCGCGCCGGAAATCTGAGCCGACGCGGCGGGTGCTGGCGTACACGAGAGGGATAGGTTCATGCGCTCGATTTCCCGTAACTTCACCCGGCCTCGCCTGACCGCGGCCGCTGTGGCCTGCTCCGGCCTGGTCGGCGCCGCCCTGCTGATTCCGGGTACCGCGACCGCCGACACCACCACGATGGTTGCCCCGCTGCTGAATTCGACCTGCAGCTTCGCCCAGGTCGATGCCGCCCTGCACGCCAAGAACCCGCAGCTGGCCTCGATGCTGGACGCCAACCCGAATCAGAAGGCCCAGCTGAAGGCGAAGTTCGATGAACCGGTGCAGCAGCGGCAGGCCGAGTTCCGGCAGTATCTGGCACAGCATCCCGATCAGGCCCGCCAGGCCCAGCAGGATCCGCGCGCGGGCGGGGTCAGCCAGACCATCCAGCAGGTTGCCGACAGCTGCCACAACTACTGACATTCCCCGCGAATCCGCTGACATCCGCGCCGATCACCACGATCGGGCGCGTGGTGGCGCACGCTGTGCAGAATGGACACCGTGACGAGCAGCGAGGATCCGCTGGTACTGGTTGTCGACGACGATGAGGACGTGCTGTCCTCGGTCGAACGCGGACTGCGGCTGTCCGGTTTCCGGGTGATCATCGCCCGGGACGGGGCGGCCGCACTGCGTTGCGTATCCGGTCAGTCACCGGATGCGATCGTGCTCGATATGAATATGCCGGTGCTCGACGGCGCCGGTGTGGTGACCGCTCTGCGCGCCATCGGCAACGAGGTACCGATCTGTGTACTGTCCGCGCGTAATTCGGTCGACGACCGGATCGCCGGCCTGGAATCGGGGGCCGACGACTACCTGGTGAAACCGTTCGTGCTCAAGGAACTGGTAGCGCGTATCCGGGCGCTGCTGCGCCGCAGCGACGCCGGACCGGCGGCGCCCGGGTCCATCACCGTGGGGCCGTTGGCGATCGATGAGGCGGGATACCGGGCCCTCCTGCACGGCACCGAAATCGAGCTCACCAAAAGGGAATTCGAATTGCTGTCCACACTGGCCCGCAACGCCGGAGTGGTGCTCAGCCGCGAACGGCTGCTGGAACTGGTGTGGGGCTACGATTTCGCCGCCGACACCAATGTGGTCGATGTCTTCGTCGGCTACCTGCGCCGGAAATTGGAGGCCGACGGAACACCGCGCCTGCTGCATACCATTCGCGGCGTCGGCTTCGTGCTGCGGGCGCCCAAATGAGAGGTCCGCGCTGGAATCGTGTCCGCGTGCCTGGCTTCCGGCGTTCCTATTCGCTGCGCACCCGGGTGGCCGGGGCGGCGGCGCTGGGCGCGATCATCATCACCGCGGTGCTGAGCTGGATATCGGTCATCGCCTTGGACCGCAATACGCTCGCGCAGGCCGATCAGGAACTGACCATCGCCTCCCGGATCGTCTTGCTGCAGCCGGTGATCGCGGTCGGAGTGCTGTCGCTGGTCGGCCAGAACCGGGATATGGCGGTGACGGTACGCTCCCACGCGGAGGTCATCGCCTCGACCAGTGTGCATCTGCCCGAACGTGATCCCGGTTCGGCGACCCTCATCCTGGACCGAACCCCCTACCGGGTTTTGACCACCGGCGAGAACCAGCCCGAGGGCCAGACGGTCTCCATCGCGATTCCGCTGACCGGCGCCTATCACACCATGTCCGAACAGCGGCGATGGGTTTTCGCCGCCGCCGGGCTCACGGTGGTGGCCGCGGCCGGACTGGGCTGGTTGTTCGGCGGCCGCGCGGTCCGCCCGATTCGCGATCTCACCGATCAGGTGGGCGCGCACAGCGGAACCGGCGTGGACGAACCGCGGGTCGCCGCGTCGGGAGTCTGGGAGGCCGAGAAACTCGCGGATGCGGTGAATTCACTGCTCGAGCGCGTCCATCGCGCCCAGGCGGAGACGGCGGCCGCGCTCGAGACCGCCCGGGATTTCGCCGCCGTCTCGGCGCATGAGCTGCGCACCCCGCTGACCGCGATGCGCACCGATCTCGAGGTGCTGCGCACCCTGGATCTGGATGCGGATCAGCGCGCGGAAATCCTGGATGATCTGCATCGCGGACAGGGCCGGGTGGAGGCGACCCTGGCGGCGCTGGAACGGCTGGCCGCCGGTGAGCTGACCAATGAGGGCGACCATGTCGAAACCGATGTCGGCGATCTGGTCGATTCGGCCGCACACGACGCCATGCGGCATTTCCCCCAGTTGACCGTGCGGATCGACACCGACCCCGAACTGATCACCCGAGGGCTGCCGACCGGACTGCGGCTCGCCGTGGACAACGCGCTGACCAATTCCGCGCGGCACGGCGGGGCGACCCAGGCACTGGTCTCGGCGCATCGCCGAGCCGGCGGCCCGATCGTGATATCCGTCGACGACAACGGCGCCGGAATCCCCGAAGTCGAACGACAGCGGGTGTTCGACCGCTTCATCAGGGGCTCGACCGCCGGTACGGGCGGATCCGGGTTGGGCCTGGCGCTGGTCGCGCAGCAGGCCCAATTACACGGCGGCCGGGCCTATTTCGATGACGGAACCCTCGGCGGGGTGCGCCTGGTCCTGGAACTGCCGGATCGTCGAACGTCCGCCACGGCGGTCAGCTGATCACTTGATGACGTTCAGCAGGTCGATGACGAAGACCAGCGTCTTACCCGAGAGCTGGTGTCCGGACCCCGCAGGGCCGTAGGCCAGTTCCGGCGGGATGGTCAGCCGGCGACGACCGCCGACCTTCATTCCCGGAATTCCCTCCTGCCAGCCCTGGATCAGGCCGCGCAGCGGGAAGGTGATCGATTCGCCGCGGTTCCAGGACGAGTCGAACTCCTCACCGGTCTCGTATTCGACGCCCACGTAGTGCACCTCGACGGTGCCACCGGGTACCGCCTCGTCGCCGGTACCCTCGATCAGGTCCTGGACTTCGAGCGTGGTGGGCGCGGGGCCCTCCGGGTACTCGACTTCCGGCTTGGTCATGCGTCCTCTTCCGTTGCGGTGAACAGATCTGCGGTGGACAGATCTGCGGTGAACGATCAGCTGCTGTGAACGCTCTGAGTCGGCCGATCGCTCAGCGGGTAAACCAATACAGAGTTCACCGTAGGGTTGCTGGCCAAACACGTATTCTTTTCAGCGATTGTTACCAGCAACCCGATCGGTGAAGCAGTATGCAGGATAGGTGGCCGTGGCCCAGGTGATCGATATCGACGACCCGACCGACCCCGCAGTGGCAGATTTCCGCGATCTCAACTCCGCCGACCGCAGGCCGGATCTGCCCGGCGGTAAGGGGTTGGTGATCGCCGAGGGGGTCGTCGTCGTACAGCGCATGCTCGTCTCGCGGTTCCCGCCGTTCGCGCTGCTCGGGGTGGGACGTCGACATGAGCAGCTCGCCGAGGACCTGGTCGGTGCCGATATCCCGTACTACCGCGCGAGTGCCGACGTGATGGCCGAGATCGTCGGCTTCCACCTCAATCGCGGGGTGCTCGCCGCCGCTCACCGCCCGCCGGAATTGCTGCCGGAGGAGATCCTGCCCGCCGCACGGACGGTCGCGGTCCTCGAAGGGGTCAACGATCATGAGAACATCGGCTCGATCTTCCGCAACGCGGCCGGACTCGGCGCCGACGCGGTCCTGTTCGGCGACCGCTGCTCGGATCCGCTGTACCGGCGCGCGGTCCGGGTGTCGATGGGCCACGTGCTGCGCGTGCCCTTCGCGACCCTGTCGCCCTGGCCCGGCGGACTGGAACTGCTGCGCGAGCACCGATTCCGGACCATCGCGCTGACCCCGGACCCGGCGGCGGTGAAGCTGGCGACGGCGATGAGTGGTGATCGGGTTGCCCTGCTGCTCGGCGCGGAGGGACCCGGGCTCACTGAGGAAACCATGGCCGCCACCGATATTCGCGCCCGGATACCGATGCGGCCGGGAACCGATTCGCTCAATGTGGCGACCGCGGCCGCGATGGCCTTCTACGAGCGGGTCCGCGCCCTATGAGCGGCGGCACCGGGCCCGGCCGGACCGCGGGCGAACCGACCCCCTGGGCGGCGGGGATCGCGGTCGCCGCCTTCGTCACCGCCCTGACCACCGCGGCGATCTATTCCTTCGGGACCGCGCTGGCGCAGGTGCACTGGACGCTCGCGGTCGCGGTGAATGTGATCGCGGTCGCCGGTGTCACCCCGACCGCGTGGCGGTGGCGGGAGACCCCGGTAACACGCTGGGTGCTGGCCGGATTGGGCGCGGGTGTGCTCGTCGGCTGGCTGATTCTGCTGCTGTCCGCGATCGCACACTGAAGCGCGCGGAGCGGCACCTCGAAATCGAAGCCGCGCAGGAGCCGTGATCAGTGCCCGGAGCTGCGCACCCCGAGCAGGACGTCCTCCCAGGACGGCATCGGCGCCTTACCGCGCTTGGCCCGGGTCTGCTTCTGCGGGGGTGTTTTGGCCGACTCCGCTTTGGCGCCACCGGATTTCGCGGTCGCGGATTCGGCGGCCTCCGCATTGGTTGCCGCCGCCTTGGTCGCCGCGGCCTTGGTCGGCGCTGCCTTGCTCGCCGCGGTTTTCGCGGTCTTGCCGGCTGTCTTGGTGTCCGGCTTGGCGGCGGGACCCTCGGGGGCGGTCTCCACTTCGGGAGCGGCGGGCTCGACCTGGGCGGCGGGCGTGCTCGGCGGGTCACCGGCGGAGGCCGGGGCCGAACCCACCGCGGCGGCCGCGCCT
>JAFMQT010000156.1 GCA_017354515.1 Nocardia sp.
GGTGGCACCTTCCTGATCAACACCCTCGACTCGGTGCTGCCGCAGACGGTGAGCCTGGTGAACAACAGTCGCACCGTACTGTCCACCGTCCGCGACCTCGGGCCCGGATTGGCCATCACCACAAACAATCTGGATCGCACAGTGACCGGAGTCGAGCGGATGACCGGCGGCTACCAGACGCTGCTCGGCCAAGGGTCGGCCACGGTGGGTTCGGTGGATCAGATCATCGCCGACAACTCACCGACCATGGTTCAGCTGCTCGGCAATCTCGCGACCGTCGCACAGATGTCGTATCTGCACGTTCCCGCATTGAAGGAGTTCTTCTTCCCGGCGCAGCGGCCGGGCTCGGCCATCGACGCGCTCGCCCTGGCCTTCCACGACAACGCGATCTGGGCGGTGGTGAACATCTATCCCCGGAAACAGTGCGACTACAACCTGCCCCGGCTGCCGATCACCGTCCCGAACTTCCCCGAACCGTATCTGTACACCTACTGCGCCGACTCGGATCCGAATCTGGAGGTGCGTGGTGCGCGCAACGCGCCGCAACCGCCCGGTGACGATACCGTCCATCCACCACCGGGAGCGGATCCGCTCGCGCGCGCCGATCCCGCCCCGAAGGGCAAATGGACGATCCCGACCCCGTATGGAGGTGTGCCCCTTCCCTACATGCCGCCGCGGTGACGGCCGGTGCCGACGCTAGTTCAGGAGCAACGCAATGAGTGAGACAGCATCCGCACAACAGAAGACGCAACCGAAGCAGTCCGGCGAGGATCCAGAAACCGTTGTCGCCGAATCAGATTCGACGGATCACGCCGACTCCGAGACCGCCGCATCGAAAGCGGCCGATGCGAAAGTCGCGGATTCGGAAGCCGCCGGTACGGGTGCCGGTGACGCCTCGGTGCCCAAGGCGCGACGGCGGTGGATCATTCGCGGCGCGATGGCGTTGGTCGCGCTCATCGCTGTTGTCGCCACGGTCGTGGCGGTGGTGCTGGGCTGGAAGCTGAAGGACCGCAACGATACCGACACCGCCGGCCACCAGGCACTGACCACCGCGCAAACCTACGCGGTCACCCTGACCAGCATCGATTCCCAGCACATCGACGAGAACTACAAGCAGGTGCTGGACGGGGCGACCGGTGATTTCAAGAATATGTACGCACAGTCCAGCGGCCAGCTCAAACAGCTACTGATCGACAACAAGGCGGTCAGTCAGGGCAAGATCGTCAACGCCGGCATCAAATCCGCGTCGAAGGACAAGGTCGAGGTGATGCTGTTCGTCGATCAGCAGGTCACCAACTCGGCCAGTCCGCAGCCGCGGCTGGACCGGAGCCGGATCGTCATGACCATGCAGCGGGTCGGCGACCGGTGGCTGGTCGCCGAAGTGGTGATGGCCTGATGGTCGCGGTGACCGGGGCGATCCGGGGTTGGGGAAGGGGGTATCTGCGCCGACATCAGGTCGCGTCGTTGGAAACCGTGGGCGATCAGTTCGTCCTCGGCGTTCGCGCGATCCAGTACCTGGTCGGCGATATCGCCCGCGGCCGATTCGCCTTCGGGGAGTTCGTGCGGCAGGCCGCGTTCATGGTCAAAACCTCCTATGTGCCGACCATCGCGGTCGCACTGCCGATCAGCGCGACCCTGTCCATTCAGTTCGGGCTGATCGCGGGACAGGTCGGGGCGAATTCGCTGGCCGGCGCCGCGAGCGGGCTCGCGGTGATCCGGCAGGCGGCGCCGGTGGTGACCGCGATCCTGCTGGCGGCGGCCGTCGGTTCCGCGATCTGCGCGGATCTGGGGTCGCGAACCATCCGCGAGGAGATCGACGCCATGGCCGTGATGGGTGTATCGGTAATCCATCGCCTCGTGGTTCCGCGGGTCGCGGCCGGTGTGGTGGTCGCGATCGGACTGACCGGCCTGAGCGCCTTCGTGGGATTCGTGGCCGGATATCTGTTCAACGTGTACGTGCAGGGCGGTACCCCGGGCAGTTTCGTGGCCACCTTCTCCTCGTTCGCCACCATCGGTGACATGTATCTGGCGGTGGTCAAGGCTGTCGTCTTCGGACTCATCGTGACCGTGGTCGCCTGCCAGAAGGGATTGAGCACCAAGGGCGGACCCAGCGGTGTGGCCGATTCGGTCAACGCCGCGGTGGTCGCCTCGATCGTGCTGCTCATGGTGGTCAACGTCGGCTTCACGGAGATGTACACGCTGCTGTTCCCGAGGGCGGCGCTGTGATGGTGGTGAACTGAGATGGCGGTGATCTGAGATGGCGGCGCCCTATGTCCCGCTCGGACTCGGTCCGCTGGTCCGCGCCGGTGTCGGCCCCCTGCGCCTCCTTCAGCGCATGGGCCATATGGCCAATTTCTTCCTGCGGGCGGTTTTCTCCGTCCCGACGGTCATCCGGCACTACCGCGACGAATTCGTGCGCCTGGTCTCGATGGTGGCGTGGGGGAACGGTTCGCTCATCGTCGGCGGCGGGACCGCCGGAATCATCGTGGTGCTCGGCGCCAGCGCGGGCGCGCTCGTCGGAATCGAGGGCTACAGCGCGCTGAAACTGCTCGGCCTGGGCCCGGCCACGGGTCTGATCTCGGCGACCGCCGCCACCCGCGAACTGGCGCCGATCATGGCCTCCATCGCCTTCGCCTCCCAGGCCGGCTGCCGATTCACCGCCCAGCTGGGCGCCATGCGCATCTCCGAGGAGATCGATGCCATGGAAACCATTGCGATTCGGTCGATTCCGTATCTGGTGACCACCCGCCTGATGGCTGCGGTGACCGCGATCGTCCCGCTGTATCTGGTGTGCCTGGCGGCCAACTATTTCACCGTGCAGATCGCCATCGGCTTGGCCGGCAGTCAATCTCCGGGCACCTACCAGCATTACTTCCGCATGGTGCTCAGCGGCACCGATATCGCCTACTCCCTGGTGAAAGCCGTTGTCTTCGTCATCATTACAACGACCATCCAGTGCTACTACGGCTTCTACTCCACCGGCGGACCCGAGGGGGTGGGAATCGCGGCCGGACGAGCCATGCGCGCCTCCATCACCCTGATGATCTGCGTCAACCTGTTGCTGACCATGGCCATGTGGGGATTCGATACCGGGGCCCAGCTCAGTGGATGAGCTCGGGCCGGCCCCGGTCACTTCCCGACCGAGCACGAACCCCGATGGTCACGAAAATACCCTTCGCCTGAGAATTGTCCTCTAGGATTTCTCATCGTAAGAAGAACTGGTTCGTTTTCATCAGAGGGCGTGGTGCCGTGTCGACAACGGACTGGCTGATCGGGCGTGACCGTCAGGCCGCGGCGGCCGACCGGATCTATGCTGCAGCAGCGGAATTGATCGCCCGCGATGGGCTCGATGCGTTCACGATCGAGGCCCTGGCCGCGAAGATTCATTGCTCGCCGGCGACGATTTACCGGCACGCGGGCGGCAAGAGCGCGATCCGCGAGGCGGTGATCCGCATCATCTCGGCGCGCATCGTCGAGCTCGTGCTCGACAGTATCCGGACGCTAGAGGGGCCGGATCGGGTGGTCACCGCCGTCGCGGTGGCATTGCAGCGGATCCGGGCGCATCCGCTGGGCCCGATGATGATCAGTGCGATCCGCAGCGGGCGTAACGGTGAGTGGGTGACCGAGTCCGCGATCGTGGAACGCCTGGCCGAGGAGATCATCGGTGACCCCCAACCGGATTCGGCTGCGGCGCAATGGTTGCTGCGGGTGGTTCTGGCCTTGTGGTGCTGGCCGGTAAAGGATCCCGACGTGGAGTATCAGATGTTGAAGAACTTCCTGGGACCGGCCTTCTCCCACGAAGAACGATCTGCCGGTATCGACCGATCGGTAGGCGGTTGACCAAATATCTGTTCCGGGATACAGTCCACACGAGCGGCGATCCGTGTCTGAGCGGTTCTCGATCCAGCCGTGTGCGGTCCGTCGCGGATTCGGACAGGAGTTCAGTATGGACATGAACGACCTCGTACTCGTCTCGGTCGATGACCATCTGGTCGAACCCCCCGACTTGTTCGACCAGCACATCCCCGCCAAATACGCCGATGACGTACCCAAACTCATCCAGCGCGCGGACGGCACCGACGCCTGGGTCTTCGAGGGGCAGGAGGCGACCAATGTCGGCCTGAACGCCGTCGCCGGCCGCCCGCCCGATGAATACGGCGCCGAACCCACCAAACTCAGCGAGATCCGCGAGGGCTGCTACGACGTCCATCAGCGCATCCGCGATATGAACGCCAATGGTGTTGCGGCAGCGCTGAATTTCCCGTCGTTCCCGCAATTCTGTGGTCAGTACTTCGCGCGCGCGAAGGATAAGGATCTGGGGCTGGCGGTCTTGCGGGCCTATAACGACTGGCATATCGACGAATGGTGCGGAACCTATCCCGGCCGGATGATTCCGCAAGCGCTGCCGCCGATCTGGGATCCGCAGCTGATGGCCGAGGAGGTCCACCGGGTCGCGAAGAAGGGCTGCCATGCGGTGTCCTTCTCGGAGAATCCCACCAAAATCGACTATCCGTCGCTGCACGATCCGCACTGGGATCCGTTCTGGCAGGCGTGCTGCGATGAGAACACCGTGGTCAACCTGCATATCGGATCGTCGTCGAGTGTGGTCATCACCTCGGTCGACGCACCGATCGATGTCATGATCACATTGCAGCCGATCAATATCGTGCAAGCCGCGGCGGATCTGATCTGGTCGCCGGCGGTGCGCAAGTTCCCCGATCTCAGGTTCGCGCTCTCCGAGGGTGGAATCGGCTGGGTCCCCTACTTTCTGGAACGGATCGACCGGGTCTACAAGATGCACAAGGCGTGGACCCACCAGGATTTCGGCGGCAAACTACCCAGCGAGGTGTTCCTGGAGCGCGTCGCACTGTGTTTCATCGACGACGCGTTCGGCGTCGAGGCCCGCGACCATTTGAACCTGGACATGGTCAACTGGGAATGCGACTATCCGCATTCGGATTCCACCTGGCCGCTCGCGCCGGAATCGCTGCACTCATATCTGGAGGGAGTGCCCGATTCCGATATCGACAAGATCACCCACGAGAACGCCCTGCGGCTGTACTCGTTCGATATGTTCGGCAAAGCCGATAAGCGCGATCTGACCGTCGGCGCGCTGCGCGCACAGGCCGGCGATGTGGACCTGGGCTACCGTTCCTCGGCACGGTTGAAGAAGACCGGTTCCGATACGGTCACCGTCATGGATCTGGCCCGGCAGTTGCCGGCCGCCGCCGAATAGCCGGCGTGAAACCCGCTGCCGGTCATGGCTACTCCCGGACGCGGATCGACAGTTATGGAGGTCTCGTGGCCGGCCGGGTGAATCGCGGCGTGGACAGCGTCCCCACCGCTACCGCGAACGGTCATGCGGAGGGCGATGGCTCGCGCCGGACCGAGATTTTGCGGACAGCCGCCGGTCTCATCGCGACCACGGGGCTGCGCACCTCCCTGCAGGAGATCGCCGACGCGTGCGGCATCCTGCCGGGCAGTCTGTACCACCATTTCGAATCCAAAGAGGCCATCCTGGTCGGGCTGCTGCTGCGGTATCACGACAGCCTCGACCAGGTCGCCGCGCGTGCCCAGGAACGCTTGGACCAGCCCGATTCGCGATCGCCGTTCGACCGGATCGCGGATCTGGGCACCGAGATCGCGCGCTGCGCGGTCGATCATCGTGCCGCACTGCAGATGTCGTTCTACGAGGGCCCGAGTTCGAATCCGGCGCTGATCGAACTCACCCGGCAACGCCCCGAGGCGGTACTGACAGCCATGCAGCAGACCCTGCGGTCGGCGCGCTGGAGCGGATATCTGCGCGACGATGTTGATCTGCGCCTGCTCTCGGACCGGATCACCCAGTCCATGCTGCATATCGGCCTGGACGTGATCCGGCACAACGCCGAACCCGCGCAGCAGGCCCGGGAATTCTGCCGCATCCTGCTGGAAGGTTTGGCGACCGGCCCGCGCACCGACGCCGAACTCGACGAATCGGCCGCCTTCCGGATCGCCGACGCGGTGGTGCGATCCTGGCCCGAAGGCGGTGAGGACGATCCGGAATCCAAGGCCGCCCACATTCGCGCCGCGGCCCGGGCCGAATTCGGCCGTCGCGGCTATGAGGCCACCACCGTGCGCGATATCGCCGCGGCGGCCGGGATGGGCACCGGATCGGTCTACCGGGTGATCGGGTCGAAGGAGGAACTGCTCGCCGCCATCATGCGGTCCTTCGGCGAGAAAGTGGCGCTGGGCTGGACGAATGTCATTCGCTCGGATTCGTCGCCGCTGGAGAAGCTCGATGCGCTCGCCTGGATCAACACCAATATGCTCGACCGCTTCAGCGACGAATTCCGCATCCAGCTGGCCTGGATGCGCCAGTCACCACCGGATACCCCGAATCCGGGGTGGCAGTTCGCGAAATGTGTACGCCAGACCAAATCGCTACTGGCGAAGGGCATCCGGTCCGGTGAGATCGCCATCGACAGCAGCTCGGATGAGATTCTGGCCCGCTGTGTCATCAGCGCGGGCTGGATTCCGGAGAACATCCTGCGCGAGATCGGCACCCGGCACTCACAGCTACTGCTGCGCGACACCACGATTCGCGGTGTGACAGTCCGGGAGTGAGGCCCTTATCGTTGACCAAATATTCGTTCCGACGCGACAGCGTGAGGGTCCTCCGACCAAGATCCGTTCAGCACCGCCCAGCACGGGTGGTACCATATATGGCATGATGAAAACGACGGTGTACCTGCCGGATGAGCTGGAGGTCCGGCTCGACGCGGAGTCCGCCGCCACCGGAGTGAGCAAGGCGGAACTCATCCGCCGTGGCATCGCTATGCTGCTGGACTCGTCCGATCGGCCACGCAACGATACGCCGCTGCCGGTATTCCACAGCGGACGCTCGCGCAGTGCCGACGAAATGAACGAGGACGTTTACCGGCAAATCAAGCAGCGGTCGGCCCGTCGGTGATCATCGTCGCCGATACTTCCGCGTTGTTCGCCGCATTCGACGCCGACCAGGACGAACACGAGCAAGCCGTGTCGGTCATGGAACGCGAGACGCTGATCATCTCACCGTTGGTGCTGACCGAATTGGATCATCTGACGCGTCGCGACCTGGGCTTCAACGCCGCCATGGCCATCACCGATGTGCTGCTGGCCCGTGCGATCGAGGGTCGCTACCGACTTGCCGAGTTGAAACACGTCGACCTGTCGACCGCGCAATCGGTACGAGCCAAATACGAAGGCCTGCAACTCGATCTGGCCGACGCGGTAGGCGTCGCACTCGCCGACAAATACAAGACCGATTGCATTTTCACCCTCGATCAACGCGACTTCCGCGCTATCGAACCATTGACTTCCGGCCTGAGATCGTTCCGGATCCTGCCGGCCACAGCGAATCGAAGTGACCAGGGGCGATCGCCACAATATAGGTGATCACCGCGACTCGACCGCGCGGAACGCGATCTCGACCAGCCGGCGGGCGTTACAACGGTCCATGGGCTGACCGGCCACCAGCCACCGGAAGATCAGCGGACCGAAGACGATATCGCGGACCACGTCCGGGGGGATATCCCCGGCCAACCGGCCCGCATGCTGGGCCCGTTCGATGAGACCGAGCACGGACACCACCCGTGCCGCCACATAGGCGCGCTGCAGATGATTCGCCAGTTCATCATCGTGGTGCGCCTCGGCGAGCAGCCCGTATGCCACCGGCCCATACGGGCTCTCACTCATGGTCACGATGAACTCGACCGCGGCGGTCATCAGATCGCCCACTGCGTCACCGGTATCGGGCAGGACCAGCGGCGGAATACTGTCCGCGAGGACGTCCGCGACCAGCGCCGCCTTACCTGGCCAGCGCCGATAGATGGTCGGGCGGGCCACTCCCGCGGCCTTGGCGATACCTTCCAGAGTCAGAGCGGAGTATCCACTCTCGGCCAGCAGGGCCAGGGTCGCGGCCACGATCCGATCGCCGATTTCCCTGCTGCGCGGCCTACCACGAGCGGAAATCACCGTCGACTCTTGATCATTCACAAGTGAATGATACTTCAATTACTTGCCGTAACGTAATTGTGAAAGGCGCGTTGTTGAGACTTGCCGCGTTAGCCTGTCGGTATGGGGAGTGACAAATTGACGAGCCTGCCGTTCACCGTGGTACGCAAGGGGTACGACAGGGACGAGGTCCGCGGATACTTCGAACGGTTCGACGGTGCCTTCAACGCCGTCCTCACCGATCGGAACGCGGCCAATTCCCGTGCGGACGAGCTGGAACAGCGTCTAACCCAAGCACAACTGCGTATCGCCCAGCTCGAATCCGAGGTCGCGCGCCTGTCGGCCCTGCCCGGCCCGGGATGGAACCCTGGTGCGTCGTAACCGCAAAGGCACTCGACGCGCTAGTGGAAGAGCGAGCTGATCATCCCGATGATGATGAGCAGTATCAACACCAGCACCGGGAGCGCGAAGATGATCAGCGGCGCCAGGAATCCCGGACGCTGGTAAAGGGGCTTGCCGGGGTCCATCGGCGGGCGGGGGCTACCCGGGATCGGGGCGCCCAGTTCGAGGATCCGGCCGCGCGGACCCAGGTTGGCCAGCATCATAATCGGATTGACGATGCTGGAGATGATCCCCCACCAGCCCAGCCACAGACTCTCCACGGTCATCTTGCGATAGGTCGCCATCCCACAATCGCGGCAGAACGGGCCGCGCGAGGTCAGAAACTGCATGAAGACGATGAATCCGCGATGTCCGCGCAGATCCACCGCTACCGCGGGCGTGGCGCCGCAGCACCGGCAGAAGACCCCATTGGGTGCGCCGGGGTGGACCTGCGGGGCTGGCTGCCCGAACCCGGGACCGGGAGGGAATTGCGGTGGCGGCGGCGGGAATTGCGGTGGCGGCGGCTGGAATTGGCCGCCGGGCTGGAAGTGCTGCGGACCGGGCTGGAAGTTCGGCGGAGCAGGGTGCGCCGGTGCGACCGGGAACTGCGGCCGCGATGGCTGGTGCTGCGGTGCTGCTGGCGGGAACTGTGGCGCCGACATATGAACTTTCTCCCCGGGATGGCCTGTGC
>JAFMQT010000489.1 GCA_017354515.1 Nocardia sp.
TTCAGCACCTTCACCGCGACCCGGCGATCCAGACGCGTGTCCAGGGCTTCCCAGACCTGCCCCATCCCGCCGGTGGCGATCAGTCGTTGCAGCCGATATCTGTCGGCGATGAGTGCACCGTTGTTCAGCATGGCAGCCCCCACCGGTAGGTCCGCAGATCGAGAGGTTGTCGCATATCCACCCGGGGTCCTGGTTCTCGCTCGTACATAGTTGTCAGCCCCCCTGCAATCCGGCGTCGATGACCGCTCGGGCGACCGGCGCCGCCACGGAACCGCCGGTCGCGGCGAGCGCGCGATCACCGCCGTTCTCCACGATGACAGCAATGGCGATCTTCGGGTTCTGCGCGGGCGCGAACGCGATGTACCAGGCGTGCGGCGGGGTATTGCGCGGATCGCTGCCGTGTTCGGCCGTTCCGGTCTTCGAGGCGATCTGGTACGGACGCGGTGTGGTACCACCGGTCGTCGCCTTCTCCGAATCGATCATCAGGGAGGTCAGCTGATTGGCCACCGGCGCGCTGATCGACTGGCCGACCGAAACCGGTTTGGTGGTGGACAACTCGCGCAGATCCGGTCCCTGCGTCTGATCGATCAGATGTGGTTCCATCCGAACACCGCCGTTGGCCACGGTGGCGGCGATCACCGCGTCGGTGAGGGGGGTTATCGCGACATCGCGCTGCCCGATACTGCTCTGCGCGAGTGCGGCGGTGTCCGGGATCGAACCTATCGTACTGTCGGCCACCGGAATCGGGATGCCCGCGTGCGGGCCGACCCCGAAGGCCGCGGCCTGGTCCTCGAGCTTCGAGGCCCCCACTTTCATTCCGATCTCCGCGAAGGCGGTATTACACGAGAGCCGGAAGGCGTCGTGCATCGTCGCCACCGGGCCGGAACCACACGGGGTGCCGTTGTAGTTCTCCAGGGTCGTGTTGGTGCCCGGCAGGGTGATGTTCGGTGCGGCGGTGAAGGTGTCCTCGGGCTTGATCCCCATCGACAGCGCGGCGGCCGCGGTTACCACCTTGAACGTCGAACCCGGCGGATAGGTCTGGGAGACCGCACGATTGAGCATCGGCTGATTCTTGTCCGCGCTCAACGATTCCCAGGCCTGGGTAGCGCGGGCACCGTCGTGGGTGGACAGCTGATTCGGATCGAAACTCGGGGTGGACACCATGGTCAGGATGCGGCCACTGCTCGGCTCGATGGCGACCACCGAACCGGTGTAGCCCTTACTGGTCAGCTGGTCGTAGGCAACCTTCTGCATGACGGGGTTGATCGTGGTCACGACATTGCCGCCGCGCGGATCGCGGCCGGAGATCATGTCGACCAGCCGCCGCCCGAACAGCTGGCTGTCGGAACCGTTGAGGACCGAATCCTGCGACCGCTCCAGCGAGGCACTGCCGTACTGCATCGAATAGAAGCCGGTCACGGGCGCGTAGGCGGTCGGATCCGACGGATAGGAGCGCAGGTACTTGTAGCGGTCGTCGGTGGCGACCGAGGTCGCCAGGACCGTGCCGCCGGCGGAGATCTGGCCGCGCTGGCGGCTGTACTCATCGAGCAGCACCCGGGAGTTGCGCGGATCGCTGCGCAGACTGTCGGCCTTGATGACCTGGACGTAGGTGGCGTTCAGCAGGAGCGCGACGATCATGATCATGACGGCCATGGCGACCCGGCGAAGCGGAGTGTTCATGCCGGGCCTCCCTTTTCCTGACGGATCATCTCGGTTTGTGCGTCGGCGATCGGCGCGGACGCCTCCCTGCGCCGGGCCGGCGCCGGGGCGCGGGCGGCATCGGAAACCTTGACCAGCAGTGCCAGCAGCGCGTAATTGGCGAGCAGTGACGAGCCGCCGTAGGACACGAAAGGCGTGGTGAGCCCGGTCAGCGGAATCAGTTTGGTGACACCGCCCACGACCACGAATACCTGAATGGCGATCGTGATGGCCAGACCGGCCGCCAGCAGCTTGCCGAAGCTGTCACGCACCGCCAGCGCGGTGCGCAGTCCACGCAAAACCAGCACCGTGAACAGCAGTAACACTACAGCGAGTCCGATCAGACCCAGTTCCTCACCGACGGTGGCGACGATGAAGTCGGTCTTGGCGAAGGGCACCTGTGAGGGCCGGCCACTGCCCAGACCGGTGCCGGCGACTCCGCCGGTCGCCAGGCCGAACAGCGACTGCGAGATCTGGTACCCGGTGCTGTTGTAGTCGGCGAACGGATGCAACCAGGTGGCCACCCGGACCCGCACGTGCCCGAAAGCGTTGTAGGAGAAGAAGAATCCGACCGCCAGCAACAGGGCGCCGACGATCACCCAGCCCACCCGCTCGGTCGCGATGTAGAGCAGCGCCAGCACCGTCGCGAAGATGAGCAGTGAGGTGCCCAGATCCTTCTCGAAGACCAGGACCGCGACGCAGGTCAGCCAGACCAGCACGATCGGGCCCATATCGCGGGCTCGTGGCAGTTCGATCCCCAGGAAGTGCCGACCGGCGGCGGTGAACAGATCGCGTTTGGAGACCAGCACCGCGGCGAAGAAGATAATCAGCAGGATCTTGGAGAATTCACCGGGCTGCACGCTGAATCCCGGCAGCCGGATCCAGATCTTGGCGCCGTTGGTCTCGGAGAACCGGCCGGGGAGCAGGGCCGGAATCAGCAGCGCCACCAGGCCGGTCAAGCCCAGTGTGTAGCCGTAGCGGGCCAGGGTGCGGTAGTCGCGCAGCAGGATCAGCACCGCGATGAACAGCACCATCCCCAGCGCGGTCCACAGCACCTGCTGATTGGCGTCGGGGGAGGGCATCGGCCACGAATTGTGGATCGCGGTCTGCTGATCGGCCAGATCCAGCCGGTGGATCAGGACCAGTCCGAGGCCGTTGAGCAATGCCGCGATCGGTAGCAGCAGGGGATCGGCGAAGGGGGTGAAGCGCCGCACGACCAGATGGGCGAGACCGAACAGGACCAGATACGCGACAGCCAATTTGGCCAGGTCCCAGGTGATTTCCTGATCCTGGCTGGCCTCGACCAGAACCAGGGCGACCGTCGTGACGACCACCGCGAATCCCAGCAGCAGCAACTCCACATTGCGCCGGGTCGAGGGGGTCGGCGCGGGTGCGAACCCGCCCGGTGGACTGGGGAACGCTCCAGCGGACGACGGTGCCGGTGCGGACATCAGTCCGCCTTCCTGCAGTTCTCCCCCGGGGTCTGGGGGGTCGGTGTCGCGGTGGGGGCCGACTGCTCGGGGTGCGCCGGATCATTGGTCGGGTTCGCCGCGGGGGCGCCGTCCTGTCCCGGGGCCGGTGTGGCCGCGGAGGTGGGAGCGGGTGCGGACGGAGCGCCGGGCGCGGGAGCCGCCGGAGTCGGCTGCGCCGCGCAGGCCGGCAGCAGATCGTTCGCGGTGAGCTTGTCGAGCTGGCGACGGGTCGAATCGAACGCGCCCGGCGGCAGCGAACCATTATTGACCTTGTCGCGGCCGGTCTGCTTCAGATCGTCGACCCGGAGCTGCTGGCAGCCGCTGGGGAATCCGGAGCCGGGGCCGGCCAGCGTGGGCTTGTTGTGGCGATCGACGCAGACCAGCTGGTCGACATTCTGGATCGAGTAGCCCAGAAAGG
>JAFMQT010000490.1 GCA_017354515.1 Nocardia sp.
CGTGGTCACCGCGACCTCATCGGTCACGGGCGCGCCCGCCTGGTCGCGAATCCACGACACCTGCGACCATTCCCCCTCGGGCAGTGCGCGAATCGCCACTGTGCGCGGGGCCGCGAACGGGTACCGGCGCAGGAACGATTCGAGGGCGGCGTCGAGTTCGGCCAGAGCCGATTCGTCCGCACCCGGCAGGTCCAAGCCTGCCAACCTGACGCCGTAGTGTTTCGCGAGTTCCTCGGCAGCACGGCTTTTCGGACGCTCGGCTTGCTCCTGAGACGCCTTTCCCGGCGCTTTCGGCTGCTGTTTCGCCTCGTCCTGCTTCCGTTGCCGCGGTGGTGCCGGTCTGGGGTTCGCGTGATCGGAATCTGAATCCGGTTGCGAGCCAGATGCTTTGGCAAGCTGACCGGTGCGCTGCGCCCCATCCGGGCCGGTCGGAGCCCCCGCGTCCGCCGGCCGCGCAGACTCGGCGGTGAGACTCGGCGAGGTGCGGCTGGGCTCGGCCGATGTCCGGGGGCTGGACGTGGACTGCGGCCGGGTGGCGGCCGGATCCTTTGCCGATGAACTCCCCGGCATCGTTTCATCCGGCGACCGTGGCGCCGAAGCCGATTGCCTGGGAGCCGGATCCGAATCGCCCGCCTGTTCCGGGGACGCCGTCCGATTCGGCGCAGTCGCCTGATTCGGCGCGCCGGCCCGATTCGGTTGGGCAACCGAGGTCGCTGATGCGGGCGCCGCGGGCGCGTTCGAGCCCGGTGCCGAAACCGTGCCCGGCGATGCCGAATCGGCGCCGTTTCCGGGATACCGCGCACTAGCGGACGGCGTACTGCCGGCGGGGAGCGCAACCGAGACTTGTTTCGGGGTTTGCGGATTCACCGCGGCGCCGCCGATCCGATCCTGGTCCGACAAATTGCGAGCGGTCGCTGTGACATTGTTTCCGTACACCCGCAAGGCCTGAACGAACTGCGATGCCTTCCCGCTGATCGCACCGGCGTCGGGTAGATAGGTGTCGGCGAACTGCCGACCGGGCTCATCGTCGCCCCAGCACGGCCCGGCGGTGTGCACGATCGATTGCGCCTTCTCGTGCAACTGCGCAGCCCGATCCGCGAGCGCCAGCAGTTGCTGGCCCAGCGCCGCCAACTCCGCTGGATCGACCCGCAGTTCACTCATACCATCACCGCGCTATGTTCCGGGTCTACTCACCGGAACCGGCCGATACGACCAGCCGGACATCGACCGGGGTCAGGGAACTGTATCGGGCGATGACCGGATTGAGATCCAGTTCGGCGATTTCGGGATGAACCGCGACGAAATCGCCGATCCGAACCAGTAGCCGCGCCAGGGCATCCCGGTCGACGGGCGGCAGTGATCGGAAGCCCTCGAGCATCGGCCCGACCTTGGTCTCCTCGATCAAATCGTGAGCGTCGGCGATCGTGAACGGTGCTGCCCGGAAACTCACCTCCGCCAGTGCCTCAACCAGCATGCCACCGCTGCCGAACGCCACCACCGGTCCGAATATCGGATCCTGGGTCGCGCCGATCAGCAACTCGATACCGGCTTCGGTCATCGGAGCGACCAGATAGCCGTCGACGAGGACATCCGGTACCGCTTCGGACACCGCCTCGGCGATCTCGGCAGCGGCCCCGGCCGCTTCCTCGGGCCACACTCCGAGCCGCACACCGCCGGCATCGGATTTGTGGATCACCTGCTGCGATACGACTTTCACCGCACACGGGCCGTCGAAGTAGAGTGCGGCCGCTGCCACCTCACCACAGGATGTCGCGAATTGCCAGGGCCCGAGCTCAATTCCGGCACGCTGCAACAACTCGCGCGCCAGCGGTTCGGATAGCACGCCCGAACCGGCGATCGGTTCGGCCGGAGCGGGCAACCGCAAGGATCCAGCCGAGCGTTGCCCACTCCGCCGCAGCGCCGCGACCACCCTGGCGGCATGGTCGATCGAACTCAGGACCGGCACCCCCGCGGCGCGCAATCTGTCGTGGTTGCCCAGCCTGCGTCCGGCAAAACAGCTGTGCACCACCACCGGAATTCCGTGCTGCTCGCGTAACCGCACGAGCCGATCGGCGGCCCGATTCTCCACCGCGGCCAGAGCCGGGTCGAACCGCAGATGGTAACCGCCGAACATGCCGACCATCAGTACGAGTCCGACCGCAGGGTCGTCCATCAGAGTCTCGACGGCCCGGATGAAGACCATCGGGTCGGTGTCGGTGGCACCGGCCACATCGACCGGACCGGTCACCGCCGCGGCGGGCCCCAGCAAGGCGCGCAACCGATGCCGGGTCACCTCGGTGAGCCCGGCCGCCGGGACACCGCGCAGTGCCAGGGCGTCGGCGGCGAGCGCGGCGTGTCCACCGCCATCACTCAAGATCACTACGCCACGTCCCGGCACGATCGGCGCTGATCCTGCCAGCGCGGCAGTAACCACCGCCAGTTCATCGGAGCGGTCCACGACTTCGATTCCGACCTGGCGGAGTACAGCCTGCGTCACCGCATCGGCCGACGCGATCGCTCCGGTGTGCGAGCTGACCGCGCGAGCTCCGAGCTCGGACCGACCGCCCCGCACCAGCACCACCGGTGTCGACCGGGTGACCTCGGCCGCGGCGATCAGGAATTCGCGGCCATCGGTGAAACCCTCGGCATGCACCGCGACTACGGCGGTTTCCGGTCGATTCGCCACTTCGGTGAGACATTCGTCGTAGCGCACATCGACCTGATTGCCCAGGCCCACACAGATATCGAAGCCGGGCCCGGCCAGGTCACCGATTTCGTTGACCATCGTAAGCAACATATTGCCGCTCTGCGTGATCAGGCTGATCGGTCCGGCGGGCATCCGGGTCAGGCCGATCAGATCGGCACCGCACCCCACATTCACCAGGCCGGAGGTATTGGGCCCGATCACCCGAATACCGGTTTCGGCGATGACCGCGGCCAACTCCTCGTTCCGTGCGCGCTCGTTACTCTCGGCAAAACCGTTGGCCAGCACTACAACTCCGGCGACGCCGGCGTCCGCGCACTGTCGCACGGCCGCCGCGACCAGATTCGCCGGTAGCGCGATCACCGCGATATCGACTTGCGGCGGAAGGTGTCTCACCTCGGTGATCACCTCGAACCCGAGAAGCTCGCCACCGGCCGGATGTACCGGGTACACGGGATGGTGGTAGCCCGTATCCCGCAACGACCGCAGAATCTGGTGGCCACGTTTGGCCGGATTCGCCGAGGCACCAACCACCGCGATCGCCCGCGGTTCCAGCATTCGCCCGAGCGCGGACCTGGGCGGAGCGGATACCGATGTCATCGTCACTCCCCCTGGAACACCGGCGTGCGGCGCTCGGCGAAAGCGGCGACCCCTTCGGCCCAATCGCGGGTCTGCATGAGATCCAGGAGATGGGTCGGTTCGCTCGATAAGGCCACGTCCAACGTGGGGTCCAGCCTGAGCATCGACTTCATCCGCCCGATCGACAGCGGTGCCTTCGTCGCCAGCGTCGCCGCCAGACGGTCGGCGGCCGCGGCCACGTCATCGGCGGGAACGGTCGCGAACGTCAGACCCCAGTCATAAGCCTGAGTGCCGGTGAATCGT
>JAFMQT010000018.1 GCA_017354515.1 Nocardia sp.
CCACGCTGCAAGCCCTGGCCACCCCGAGCCGGTTGTTGATCCTCACCGAACTCCGGCGCGGCCCGCACCCGGTCTCCGAGCTCGCCGAGGCCGTCGGCATGGAGCAGTCTGCTGTATCTCACCAGCTTCGGCTGCTGCGTAATCTCGGCCTGGTCACCGGCACCCGAGCCGGCCGCAGCATCGTCTACAGCCTCTACGACAACCACGTCGCGCAACTGCTCGACGAGGCCGTCTATCACAGCGAACACCTGCGCCTGGGACTCGCCGACCGCCCCGAGAACGCGGGTTAGGCGTAGCTCCATCCGCATTGTCGGCAGCTGGTCTCCCGCGGTCTGTGAGGGTAGACTTGAATCAAGCCGAACATCTTGATTCAAGGGGGTGCCTCGTGTCTGCCACAGTTGGAGATCGGATTCAGCGTGTGCTCGACCAGGTTGAGCTCACTCAGCGAGACCTTGCGGCCGAGACGGGAATCTCCCAGTCGACTCTGTCGCGAATCATCTCCGGTGAGCGCAAGGCCAAGACTCCCGAGCTCGCTTCGATCGCCGGAGCCACCGGTGTCACCGTTGCCGAACTCCTCGGCAACGCCACGAGGACTCCTGTGCTCTTCGCCACGAGGTCGACCAACAACGCGTCCATGGCGACGCTGTATCAGCAGTTACTTCGCTATATCGAGCTCGAAAATTACCTCGCCGACTACGGCATCGAGGCAGCTCGATGAGCCGTGCGGAGATCGAGGGCCGTCAGATGGCTCAGCAGTTCCGCGACAAGAACAACCTGGGCAACCAGCCGATCGGCGACCTCGTCACCCTCATCGAACAGGCGTGCGCCGCCGATGTTGCGATTGTCGAGGCTCCGGCCGACGAGCACGGCATGACGATGTGTGCCGCCGAACGGCGAACGGTTTTCATCGCCGTTGCCTGCACCGAAAACCCCATGCGCCAGCGCTCGACGCTCGCCCACGAACTGGGCCATGTGCTCTTCGACGACATCGGTGTTCCCGCCGAGGCGCAGATCGAAAGCAGGGCAGACGCTTTCGCGCGGCACCTGCTTCTGCCCCTGGGCGGGCTCTCCGAAGCCATCGAGACGATGTGTGGCACACCGGAACCGGAGGAGTTGCTGTCGCGAGTGGTTCAACGATTCCGCGTCTCGCCCGCCCTGGCGGCGATCCAGCTCGAACTCGGCAAACACATCTCACGTGCCGAAAAGGAACACTTGAAGCAACTGACGACACCCCGTGTCGCCGCCCGTTTCGGATGGTCGGATCTCTACCGCAGCCTGCAACGCGAGTCGTGCCAGCCTCGCCCGCCCCAGCAACTGCTCGCGAGGGCCGTCGTGGGCTACATGGACAACATTGTCAGCGTGCGGCAATTAGCGGCGTTGCGAGTCAAGCCCGTTGCCGAGATCGAGGCCGAATACCGTGAGGCGGGCATCAGCCCCAGGGAGATTGACGTGGCGTGGGCGAGCCCGGAATCGCTACCCGATATCGATATCGATCTCCAGGCGCTGGAGGCCGATCTCGCGGCAGGTGAGGAGTGACCGAGCCGATCATCGACGCCGGTCCAGCACTGAATTTTTCTCGCCGCGAACCGCCTCGACCGTCCCGCATGTCCTCGAGGCAGACTCTCGCTCCACCGCAATTCATGCCTAGCCCAGGGGTGGCACCTGTCGCACATTGACCGAGTCCCGTTGAACGGGAGCATAATTTGGCTTATAGCCCGAGTCGCGACGGGCTCAGGCGTAGCTCCAGCCGCATTGTCGGCAGCTGGTCTCGCCGGCCGGGATGGTCACACCGCAGGACAGGCACTCGGTGTCCTCCGCCGCGTCATCGCCCTCGTCGGCTATCTCGCGGTGTGCGAACCATTCCAAATGGCCACATTCGGCGCATTCATATACATCTGCGGACCTGTTGGCCCAGTCCAGCCCGTACAGCGTTAGGCCGCGGGTGTTCAGTAGCGCTTTGCGTGCGCGGAACCACTGACCTTCGCAATGCGAACAACTGACCTCGATCTCGGCGACAAAAGCCTGCTGCGGCTCCCGCATGCACCCCTCCCAGTCTCGATATCGCGAAACCAACGGATCGTATCAGCGCATCGCGGGCCGTGCCGCGGGCGGCTGCGGCCGGTGACCGGTGGGTGATGCGGTGCTGTCGCAGTGCCGATAATTCGATCAGCGGGCCCTATGGCAGACGGCCCGACGCCCTAATGAGGGTGCCGGGCCGTCTCGAGGTTTCGCTACGGGCGGTCGAACTGGCCGTCCTTGACACCGCAGGTGAAGGCGTCCCATTCGGACGGGGTGAAGACCAGCGCGGGGCCGGCCGGGTTCTTCGAGTCGCGCACGCCGATCTGGTCTGCACCCAGGAAAGCGACCTCTACGCAGGCCGAGGTGTCCTTGCTCCTGCTGGACTTGAACCACTGGGCACCGGTTAGGTTGATGCTCACTGGGTATGCTCCTTCGCGACTTTCACGACCAGTTGCCTGGTCTCTGAGGGTTTCAACGCTACACGTCCAATTTGGCTGGCCGCGTCCTGGAATTGCTGAACCTCTGCCTCACGTTCGAGGTACAGATCGCCGACGTAGCCCTCGACGTATACGACCGGTGGCTCTTGGAGCTTGGTGGCCGGGAGCTGGGGGAACTCCAGGATGGTGAACGATCCGACCAGGGGGCCGATCGGCCTGGCCGCATTGAACGGAACCACACGGATCGTGACGTTCGGTAGGTTGGACAACTCGGTGAGGCGAGTCAACTGCCCTTCCATGACGGCGGCGCTGCCGACCTGGGTGCGTAGGACGGACTCGGACAGCAGGACGTTCATCTTGAACTCCGGATCCTGCAGTCGCTCTTGCCGGTTGGTTGCTACCCCGATACGTCGTTCAACCTCGTCGTGCGTCCAGGTAGGGTCCTCTGTCCACGCCAGTTCCCGCCGATAGTCGGACGTTTGGAGGAGACCCGGCAGCAGGCTTGCCGCCCAGATGGTGAGTGACTTCGCCGCGTCCTCGAGGCTCAGGTAGTGGTCGAAGCCGGTGGGGATCTCGTCCGCATAGGCGCGCCACCAACTCCGCTGCGCGGTTCGCAGTTCGTGTGCCAGTCCGAGGAGGGTTCGCCGGTCCTCGTCGGTGCAGCCGAACGCGTCGGACCAGGCGTTGATCCACAGATCGGGGACTTTGGCCTTCAGGCCGTCCTCAATACGGCTCATCGTCTGCTGGGAGGTCTCGACCACTTGGGCGGCAGCGTATCTGGTCATACCGGCTCGCTTGCGGTGCTGGGTGATCAGTCTGCCGAGCGCCCGGGCGGGGAGTGTCGATCCGGCCATATCCTTAGCCTCGCTATCGAATGGGTCGAATTCTGGAAGTAGTCAACCTGGGCGTACGGAGGCTGGCAGCAGCCGATTTGAAAGTTTGGCATATCCAGCCGGAAAGGGCCATCTGAAACTTCCAAACCCCCTCACCCCTGGCGTAGAACTGGAGACACCCCCGGTGACCGGGAAAGATCGGATCAGGAAGCCGCTCAACCGGATTGGCCCTCGGGATGCGACTTGATCCGTACACTACCTGAGCATTCAGTGCCCGCCGCGCAGGTGGTGTGCGTGCGCGCCTCGGTCATCGGGGGATCCAAAACAGACGCCGATCAGAGGGGCGGTCCGATGCCCATGGATACTCGCGCACTGCCGACGCGACAACCCGGAACCAATTGGTGGTGGCACGATCTCGTTGAGATCGACGAACCGACGGTCGAAGTCATCATGCGCGTGCGAGATGCGTTGCGCGCGTGGACACCACCCGAGGCGGCGATCAGATGGTGACCGCGACGGAAATGCTGCCACCGCCTGGCCATGCACCCTGTGCGACGAAGTCGGCCGAGGTGGGTTCCGCCCGCGGGTTCGGTGGTCGCCGTGGCTGATCTGCATCCCCATATGTTCGTGGCCGCCAGCAGTCATTTCGCAGAAGACCTTTGCCGCGTCGAACTTCTCGACCCACCGACCCCCGCCCGTGCTCGCGAACTGGCCGAAATCCACGCTGGCCACGGGTTCTACCAGTGTCCCGTGTTGCGTATCGCGCTGGCGGCAGTTGCGAACTGACCGTGTGCAATCCGAAAATGGGCCGCGTCGCGAACGACAATGTCGCAGCTGGTTCTTCCGAATTCATCGCGCAATGCCATTTGTTCCTACCTCCAGTGGCTCGTAGGCTGCCGCTTGTGGATGGTGACCGGGTTGAGCGGAAGGGGCCGTTCGATGTGTTGCTGGACGACGAACGAACCCAGCTCGAGGCCTTCATCGAGGGAATATCGCCGTGCCATCGAGATGACCCTCGACGGCTTGACCGAGGAGCAGGCCCGCCGCCGGCTCGTCCCGTCGGCGACGACATTGTTCGGTGTGCTCAAACACGTCACCTGGATGCAGCGGGTGTGGTTCGAGGAGTGCGTCGGCGGCATCTCACGCCGCGAGCTCGGCCTGGTGTCGGGTCCGGATGAATCGTTTCGGCTCTCCGACGACGACACCATCGCCTCGGTCACCGCAGCCCACCGGGACGCCTGCGCCACGGCGCGAGCGGCGATCGCGGACATGCCATTGGACGCCGTGGTGACCGGTCACCGGACCGGACCGCGCACACTTCGCTGGGTGTATCTGCAAGTTCTGCGCGAACTGGCCCACCACTGCGGACACGCCGACATCCTGCGCGAGCAGATACTTGCCCACTGAATTCTGAGGTTCAGCGACTTGTCCGTCGGTGGTCGGAAAGTGCGGTCAGTCGTGCGATCCGGCCGACGTATTCGTCGAATACACCGGTCGGCGGTCAGCGTTGTGCTGTTACGAGGTAGTTGTGCTGGATCGGGGCGTTGCGGGGGATCGGGGGCCAGGGCCATCGGCCGTAGTTGGCCTGCTGGTCGCCGTATTGGATCACGTGTGCTCGCCATTGATGTGCTGCGAGTAGCTGTTCTGGTTCGTCGGTTCCGAAACGTTGGCTGATGCCGGCTTTTTCGCGTCTGTCCATCCATTCGGCGATGGCGGCGTTGTCGGCGCGTGGGTTGCCGGCGATGTCCACCAGCAGGTGGCTTTCGGTGGTGGAGAGGTCGGTGATCGTGCGCAGTAGCGCGGTGACCTGGGAGTGGTTGAGGTAGGACAGTAGCCCTTCGGCGAGGAAGATCGCCGGGCGGGCGGGGTCGAATCCGGTGTGGGTGAGCTCGGCGGTCCAGGGCTGGGTGAGGTCGGCTGCGATGCTGACGCGTTGGCAGGTCGGTTCGGCGGTTGTGGTGGTCAGTCGCTGGGTTTTGAGTTCGACGAGTTCGGGGTGGTCGATTTCGACGCAGAGTAGGTCCGGGGGCATGTTCAGTCGGTAGGCGCGGGTGTCCATGCCAGCCGCAAGGATGACGAGTTGGTCGATTCCGGTGTCGGTTACCAGGTTTCGGATTTGGTCGTCGAAGAATCTGGTGCGGATCGATAGAGTCGGGTTCGGGGGAAGGCCTTCCTCCATCGTTTGCATTAGGGCGAATCCGTCTGGACCGGCGAGGGTTTCGGCGAGCGGGTCGTGGAAGATCGCGTCGGGGCGATCGGATTCGCGGGCGCGGGCGGCTGCCATCCACAGTGCGGTCGAGGTGGTCGCGGGCACAGTATCATCCTCCGTCCGTTCCGGTGTTCGGCGCCTGTGCGTCACCGGTCACCGGCTGATCCGTGATCAACGGCGCGATGTCTTGTGGTGCTGCGGCGTTCGGTCCGACGCTTGGCGTCGTCATGCGCCTGACGCAGCAGCCGGGTGGCCACTGTGTGGGTGGTCGCGCCCGGGTTGGTGATCGATACCCACCCTTGCGTACGGTACACCGGGTGGGGGAGCACGACGTCGGTGGCGGTGTAGTCGCAAGACGTCGGCTCGGTGCGGGGTCTTTGCCCTATGACGTCGATGAACGCGTCCGTGCCGATGTGAATGTTCAGTCGCCAGCGATCGGGTCGGTCGAGGTCGCACCGCTCATCGCCGGGGTAGTTCTTGGTGGTGATGGTGGCGTAGGGCTGTTCCCGTTGTGGCACTTGGCCATCGGGGGCGTAGTAGAAGAAGTGGTCCCCCCAAGCGATCTGGGGGAACGCACTACCCTCGCTGGGGGCAAGTTCGAGGACCCCGTCGAAGGCTCGGATTGTTTCGAGGATTCGGGCCATACTCATGGTTCAAGCGTGTACTTGAAGTGCTTATGGAGGGTTCGCGTGAAGAGGACGGCTGAACGGCGGGACTCATGAACACCGCGGCCGTTGCGGCGGCGTCGGGGTATTCCGTACAGCAGGTGCGCGACTTGGAGGCGCTGGGGGTTACACCGCCTGCGAGCAGGTCCCCCAACGGATATCGCCGATTCACCGCAGAACACGTGCGCGCCCTTCAGGCGTACCGGGACCTCGCTCTTGCTGTCGGGCCCGTCGACGCGCGCAGGGCGATGCGCGACTTTCGTCTCCTCCCGCGCGACCAAGCTGCCGCGCTGATCTGCGGCTTCCACACCAGGCTCAATGACGAGCGAGAGCAAGCACTGGCAGCCCGGCTGGCGCTGGAGTCCATCCGAGCCGAGGCGACCATTGAAGCCGCGCCGGTCGACGCCGACTCCATGACGATCATCGAACTCTCGCAGGCCCTCGGAATCAGGGCATCGACACTCCGCTTCTGGGAGAAGGCCGGTTTGGTGGCACCCGAACGCGTGGCCACACCGGCGGGGACGGCGCGGCGTTACCCTCTCGCCGCCATCCGGGAAGCTCGGATCACCGTCGCCCTACGAGCCGGTGGTTACCGCATCCCGGACGTCCAGAAGGCGATCGCAGCGATCCGTGACCTCAACGAGGTGAGCGACCCTCTGGTCGCACTCGACACCCGGCTGGAGGTCATCGCCCAACGTGCGCTCGCACTCCTGCGCGCGGGCACCCTGATAGCCCGGATGATCGACTCTGTTTTGTACGAGTAAGCCTTGGTCGTCACCAGAGACGAAGCAGGGCGAGTGGGCCGCCGGTCGCAGTCGGTAGTTTGGGGCGATGTCGAGGATTACGTTCGACCCCAACCAACTCGGAGGAAGGCCCTGCATCCGCGGTTTGCGAATTCGAGTGCAAGACGTGCTCGAATTGCTCGCCAGCGGTGGGACCGAGGACTCGATCCTGGCGGATTACCCGTATCTCGAGCGCGAGGATATTCGCGCCTGCCTGGCGTTCGCAGTGGCCCAAGTCGATCACCCGATTCTTCGGACCACCTCTTGAGACTCCTTGTCGACGGGCGTGGCCCGTCAGCTGCCGCTGGCCTTTTGCAGGTGCGCGATCTCGTTGCCCCACACCGATTGTGAGCCGGCGTCGCCGACGCGGTAGGTCTGCACGAGCGAGGCGACACCGACCACCAGCGTGAGTACGGCGACGGCGATGGGCACGAGCGCGTGGAGGCTGGCGCCGCGTCGCTCCACCACGTGCACCGCCGTCAAGATGATGGCGACCACGAGCAGGGCGATCGCGAAATACAGCAGTGTGTCACCACGGTCGGCGTGTTCGCGCACGATCGCGTCCGGGTTCTTGCGCAGGTTGTACAGCCATTGCCCGGCGTTGATGGTGATCGGGGTCAACACCATGACGACCACGGCCGAAATCAGTGTCAGCCACACCAGGTGGCCGCGCCGTGCCGCCGGCCAGACCGCGCAGACGATTTCCAACACCGCGGTCAGCGGCAGCAGGACCACGATGAAATGAACGAACAACACATGTGCGGGCAGGTTGTTGATGACAGTCATGGGCTCCTCGATCACTCCGGGATCACGGTGTCGGAACCGGCTCTGGTGATGCCGGACGCAGCGGTGTAGAGCGTACCCACCGAGGCGGTTGAGTGAGCCGAGGCGACTATCGATGTCGCGCCCGTCGGCACCGACTCGCACGTTCAGTCTCGTCGGATGGCCTGGTACGTGCGGAGGCTTCTGATCCGTCGCGAGATCCACGATCGGCTCGGTGGTGCGTGGATGTACTCGGCGTGGATGTCGGCGATGTCGTCGTACCATCCGCGCAGGCGCAGCAGGGCTGTCTGGAAGGTGCCGTCGTCGAGGGTGCGCCCGATGGTGCCGTCGTGGAATCGTTCGTCATGGATGATCGCGGTGAGCATCCGGCAGGCGTCGGCGACCGGTGCGGCGGCCAGGCCTTTGCCGCCTCGATACCGCTCGAGTCCGTCCCAGTCCGGCCATTCGAAGCTCACCCGCGAGTTCACTTGGAACAAGCCCGCTTTGACACGTTCCACGGCGTCGCTGTAGCGGGCGAAGGGCATGCACAGGGAGCCGTCGGCATTCTGGGTGCGGATTTCCCAGGGGCTGGGTTGCTCGGCGAGCAGGTCATCGACCGCGAACCACAGCAGCCGCCATCGTTCTGGCGGTGCGCGGAGCAGCTGCGCCTTGATATCGATATCACTCGGCTCCACGCCAGCACGATACCGTCGAGCAAATAGTGTGCGCCGCTGAGGTTTCCGCCCCCGGGTGTGGAGCCTGTCGACAGGGATTCAGGCCAGGCGGCCCAGGGCGTCCTCGGACTCGATCAGCCCGACGTCGCTGGGTTTGCGTCCGTCGCTGAACACCCGCTGCCATTGTTTCTGGCGCAGGTCGTGGTGCGCCTGGGCCGGTGGCAGCAGGCCGAGTTCGGCGCGGGCCTGCGCGGGGCTGACGACGACCGGGTTGACCGGCGCGATTCCACGCCAGTGCGGCTCGATCACCGGTAGCACCTTGGGCGCGATCTGCTTCACGATCTCGCGTTGCAACGGGAGGCTCCGGTTCAGCACGTTCATCAGTACTTTGGTCAGGACGGTTACGGCCAGGTCGGTGGATGGGGACTGGTGGACACCGGCCAGCTGTCGGATGTAGTGCGGCATCGTCGCGATCGTCCCGGTGCGGATGAGCCAGTTCGCCGGCCGCCGGGCCAGGCGCAGTGGGCCTTGCGGGGGCAGCACCTCGAGCGCGCCGTTGAGCAGATGGTGCATCATCCGCTGCGCTGCCTCGCTGGCGGCCACGCGTGGGCGCCAGCTATCGAAGTATGCCCGCACCTGCTCGCGCGTGCGCGGAACGTCGGCCGGGTCGCAGGTTTGCAGCTCGGCCGCGACGGCGCATGCCGCCCAGTACTCCTCGACCTCGGCGTCGGACAGCCGGCCCGGCCCGAACGTCTCGTAGCACTTCAAGACGGAATGCCAGCCGGTGATCAGGATCCACAGCTGGGAGCTCGGGTTGTTGGCGTCATACGGCCGGCCACTGATGGGTTCGGTGCCGATCGCCTTGGAATGGACCTTCACCAGGACGTCGGCCATCCGCGCGATCGTCTCGCTGTCGCTGAACGCGACCGAGGCGAAGTACTGCACGGTGCGGGCGTAGCGGGTGGCGAGCCGGTCGTAGTTGGCGCCCGTCTGGTCGACCGCGGCCAGCAGGTCGGGGTCGATCTCCTCGACCACCGTCGCGCGAACGATGCCGTGCAATGGGGTGGTCGGGTACGCCCACACTCGGCGCGCGACCGAGTCCGGCTCGAAGAGCCCGTAATCCTGATGCGGGACGATGTCCGCGCCGTTGCGGCTCATGTCTCTTCCTCTCACTGGTTCATTGCGTAGTTGCCGGCGGTGGCCCGGGCTTCGGCCCACACCTTGTCGGTGCGGTCCCGATCGAACGCGGGCCGGCGGACGATCGCCCGCGCGGCCTTGGCCTGCGCCTCGGTCATCGTGGCCTTGTTCGACATCGTCAGCGCGTACTGGGAGATATCGCCGACGAGTACCTCGAAGATGCTGTCGATCAAGTCGTTATCGGTGCGAGAGATGTTGGCCTGCTGGAGAATCAGATCGCCGTAGGCGACCGTCGTGAACAGGTCGCCGACCACGAGTAACAGATCCAGGTCGCGCATCTGCGGCTTGCTGAGCGGGGTCGCGCCGAGCAGGGCCTGGAAGGCGTCGACCTGTTCGAGCAGAACCTCGACGTTCGGCAGGTGCGCGAAGTCGGCGTACACGGCGCGCCAGTCGTGGAATCGCACGGCACCCAGTCCCGAGGCCGGACCCTGATGCCACAGGTAGGTGTCGTCGGAGCGGTCCCGGCGACGTGGCGGCAACGCCGGACCGTGGCCGCCAGGCACCCGGTCGAGCAGCGGCCGGGCCGCGCGGATCGCGGCACGCGTGGCCTTGAACGCCGGCGCGAACGCGGCGTCGGGTACGCGGCTCGGCTGCCCCGGCTTGCGCACCGCCAGCAGTGCCAGACTCCGGTCCGTCGGGCTGAACAGGTAGCTCTGCAGGAACTTCAGCGCGAGCGCCATATTGACGTGGACGGTGCCCTCGAGGCGCGGGAGTCCCATCATGGCGATCGCGCCGACCGGGAAGTACATGTCGTTCTCGAATCCGCGCGCCGCGATGCAGTCGGCGATCAGGTCGTAGACCTTGGCGCCCTGGCGGCTGACGGTCATCTTCTCGATGGCGTCGAAGAGCAGGTAGCGGCGGTCGTCGGCCGAGGCCGAGCGCATGTAGTCGACGGCGCGCTCGGAGTAGAGCGTCATCGCGGCCAGACGGATCCAGCTCTCGGTGAACAGGGCGCGGACCTGCGGGAAGTCCGTGACGCGGGAATCGAAGAGCACGCGGTTCTCGGCGTGGGTGATCGCCTCGTGCCAAACGTGCTCGACGGCGCCGACCGCGCCGAAGCCGATGTTGAACTTGCCGACGTTGACGGTGTTGATCGCCGCGTCGAAGGCCTCGGAGCCGACGTGGATGATGTCCTGGTCACGGATCGGATAGTCCTCGAGGTCGAACGCGGAGACGTACATCTGCGAGTTGACGACGTTCTTGCGCAGTTTGTACGCCGGATGCCGGCTGTCGACGACGAAGAAGACGTAGCCGTCCTGGGTCTTCGGACCCGTCGGCAGACCTTCGATGCGACCGAAGACCGACACCAAGCCAGCCTTGTTACCGTTGCCGATGTAGTATTTGCCGCCGTTGGCGACATAGGTGCCCTCGCCGGTCTGGGTCAGCACCATGTCGGAGGTGTAGACATCGGCGCCGTGCTCCTTCTCCGACAGGCCGAAGGCGAAGATGTGGCCTTCGTCGAGCAGTGTGGCGGTCTGCTGCTTGACGGCCTGGTTCCTGCTCTGCCAGATCGGTCCCAGGCCCAGGATCGAGACCTGCCAGACGTACCAGTACGACATCCCGTAGAAGCCGAGGATCTGGCTGTATTTGGTGATTCGCGCCTCGTCCCAGCGCTTGTTCGGGTCGCCGCCGGCCTGCTCGGCCGGCGTCAGGAACGTTGCGAAGACGCGCTCCTTCTTCTGGAAGTCGAGGAACTCGTCGTACCACACGCGATCGCGGTCCTGCTGCAGCAGCCAGGCCTTGCCTTTGCCTTCGAAGAAGTCGATCGTCGCCTGGAACAGGCGGCGAGTCTCGTCATCGAATTCGTCGAACTCGGGCTTGTGTGGGTTGAACGGGGTCATGCCCGAAGTTTATACAGATTTGTATAAAGTTTCTACAAAGAAGTAGAAAACGCCGTGATCTGGCAGAATGACGGCGTGACTACGACGGCTTCCGAACGCCCGGTTCGTGCGCGCGCGGCCCACCTCGGCCCCGAACGCCGCCGACCCCAGGTACTGGATGCGGCACGCGCGGTCGCCCTTCGCGACGGTGTCGGCGCCGTCACCATCGGCTCGGTCGCCGACGAGCTCGGCGTGACCCGGCCCGTCGTGTACTCCTGCTTCGGCCACCGGGTCGAGATGGTCGATGCCCTGCTGGAGCGGGATGGGCGGGCGCTGCTCGACTCGCTGATCTCGGCCCTGCATCAGTCGGGTGGGACCGACGATCCGGAGCGGGCATTCATCAACGGCTTCCGGGCATTCCTCGCCGTGGTGGCGCAGCAGGCGGAGCCGTGGCGCCTGATCGTCGGCTCCGATCCGGACCCGGCCGTCGTGGAGCTTTTCCGCGAGGCCCGGGCCATCATCCGGCGCGAGGTCACCAGCTGGATCGGGCCCGCCATGCACCGTTGGTGGCAGACCGAGGACCTGGACGGCAAACTTCCCGTGCTCGTCGACCTGTTCATGGCGTCGTGCGAATCCGCCGCTGACACGCTGCTGAAGGGGCGGGTGCGGTGGACAGTGGACGAACTGGGTGAGTTCGTGGGCCGCGCGGTGCACCGCATGTTCCGCGACGCCTAGAGACGAAGGGCGAATTTCGTTGGGGGTGGTTCCGTTTCGGGTTTACGGTGTCCATCGCTCGGGTCGGGATGCGGTGGCACAATATCTTCGATGCGGCCGAGCCGCGCGGGATCGAGTGCTGTGGAGCGAAATGTGAATGACAGTGGTCTGGTGACGGTCGCGTGCCGCCGAACGGTCGGCGAGACGATGGATCGGTTTTCCGCGGCGGTCCAGGCAGCCGGTCTTCGGGTATTCGCCCGCATCGATCACGCGGCGAACGCGGCGGAAGCCGGCTTGCAGTTGCGGCCGACCGAGTTGTTGATCTTCGGCAATCCGCGAGGCGGCACCCCGTTGATGCAGGATCGGCAGACCGCGGGGATCGACCTGCCGGTCAAAGCGCTGGCGTGGCAGGACGAGGACGCAAAGGTGTGGCTGACCTACAACGCTGCGCAGTGGATCGGGCACCGGCACGGTCTGGGCGCCGACAGTCGTTCGACGCTGGATGCGATCGCCGATGGTGTTGCGAACATGGCTCGTCATGCGGCTGGAGCGATGTGACGACAGCTGTCGTATTGCGTCGATGAATTTCGCCCTCCGGCGCAGTCTGATCGCCATGGGCACACTCATCTATGGCTTCAACGTGTCGGTCGACGGGTACATCGCCGACGCGCAAGGCAATATCGACTGGTCCGAACCTAGCGAAGAGCTCCACCAGTACTGGAACGACTTCGAGCGACAGACCGTCCTGTCGTTCTACGGGCGGCGGATCTATGAACTGATGTCCGCGTACTGGCCGACCGCTGACCAGGATCCGGACGCCACCCCGATCATCGTCGACTACGCCCACGTCTGGCGCGACATGCCGAAGGTCGTGTTCTCCAGCACCCTGGAATCGGTCGACTGGAACTCCCGCCTGGAACGCGGCGACCCGGTCGAGGTGGTGCGGAAACTGAAGGCCGAAACCGAGGGCAGGCTGGAGGTCGCCGGCGCGACCCTGGCGGCGCCGATCGTACGGGCCGGACTGGTGGACGAGTTCCGGATGGTGGTCACGCCCACCGCCGTGGGCGGCGGCACCCCGTTCTTCCCGACACTGCCGTCCTGGATATCGCTGCGGCTGGTGGAGAACCGCACCTTCCCGGGCGGCACGGTCCTGCTGCGCTACGAGGCGAAACACGACTCACACGGCCGACGAGCGTCTCGCGGACGGCGCTGTGAGCCGGGCTGCACGACGATCGGCGCGGGGAGACCTTCGTGCTTCCATGACCGGTTCCGATCAGCAGGAGCAGACGTTCGGCTGTCGGTATATCGTTGAACGGGTGGTGGGTGCGGTTTTCAGGAGGATCCTGTTCGGCGGTCTCGCCGTGTCGATGGCGTTGCTGCCCGCGGTTGCGGCGCGCGCCGATGATGCCGCATCGATGGTCGTGGGGCGAGGGCGGGTGCTGATTCACCTGCCCGCGCCCGCACCGAACGGGCCGGACCAGTACTACTTCCTCGTCGACGGCGTCGACCAGTGCAGCCCGACCTGCGGCGGGTTTCCCTTGGTGAAGCTGATCCCGGGCGGCAAGGACCTGTTGGGCCCGGCGGAGGTGGGCTTCCCGGTTCCGGCGGGCCGGCACCGGCTGGAGGTTCGCTTTCCGGGGCAACCGGACATGTTGGATCGCCAGGTCACGGTGCCGCCGCCGGATCCCCAGCGCGACATCATCGACAACTGGGTGCTGTGCTTGCACCTGCCCTTCCCGACCGACCCCACCTTGCACTGCGCCATGTGAACGGCCGGCGGACGGACCTGCCGTCGAGTCAGCGGGCTGTCAGGTGCAGGGTGAGTGCGATCGGGTTGAAGGTCAGGCCTTCCGATACGCGCAGCTGATAGTCCTGGGGGAGGGCGATATCGTACCGGCGGACGATCAGGGCCACGATCAGGGCGATCTGGTGCAGGGCGAATTGGCGTCCGATGCATGCGCGAATTCCGGTGCCGAATGGCTTGAACGCGTGTGCCGGACGTTCGCGGACTCTGCTGGGCAGGAAGCGATCCGGGTCGAATTCGTCCGGTCCGGCGCCCCAGATCGGTTCGCGGTGCAGTGCCGGTAGCAGGACGAAGTGCGGGTCGCCCGCACGCATGAGGTAGCGGCCGCCGAGCATCGTATCCTGTTTGGCGACCCGGGAATAGCCGGGCGCGGTCGGCCACAATCGCAGTGACTCATCGACCGCGCGGCGCAGATACCGGAGTTTAGCCACCTGCTCGAATCGTGGCTCGCCCACATCGAGCACCGCATCGACCTCGTCCTGAACCCGTTGCAGCACAACCGGATCGGCGGCCAGGTAGTAGAGCGTGAACGCCATCGCCGCAGAGGTGGTCTCATGTCCGGCGGCCAGGAAGGTGAGCACCTGGTTGCGGATGTTGACGGGATCGAGCGCATCGGATTCGAGCATCAGGCCCAGCAGATCCGAGCCGTGGTCGCCGCCGGCGGTGCGGGTGGCGATCACCTCGTCGACGACGGCGTTCAGATAGGCGATGTTGTCGGCGTTGCGTTCGGCGGCCCGCTTGCCCAGGAAACCGCCGGCCAGCGGCGGGCGGGTGACCAGCCGCTGACCGTGGTCGAGCACATCGGCGAGCGCCACCACGAAGGGGTGGGTGGTGGCTCGGGCGAAGGAATCGAACGAGTAGCCGAAACCGGCCCGGCCGATGATCTCCAAGGTCACCTTGGCCATCGAGCCGGTGACATCGACGGGCCCTACGGCATCGTCCCAGGCATCGAGCAACTGGCCGCCGACCGCCAGCATGAGCGGGTGGTAGCGGCGCATCGCGTTCTGGGAGAACGCCGGCATCAGCAGCTCATGTGCGGTGCGCCAATTCGGTTCGTGGTTGTACGCGGTGAGCAGGCCGTCACCGATCGCCGGGCGCACAACCTCGAGCGCCGGCAGGACGTGCTTTTCGAAACGGTGCTCGTCGGCCAGCTCGGCGACGAGTTCGGCGCTGGTCACGAAGGTGAAACGCAGGTTGAAGAATTCACGTTCGAATACCGGTCCGTGCTCGCGGGCCATCGCGGTGGATTCCTGCATGAACGAGGTCCGCAGCATGGAGGTCATCGAGCGCTCCCGCCCGGGTGGACCGGAACGGATGTGGGTGTTCGATCGAAAAGCAGTCCATGCCAGCGGATCTCGTTTTCGGGCTGGGCCGGGCACAGATCGGGCAGTTCGGCGAACAGGACGCGCAGCGCGATCTCGATCTCGGCGCGTGCCAGATGCGCGCCCACACAGAAGTGTGGTCCGTGGCCGAAGGTGAGATGGCTGGTGCGCTGGCGCCGCGGCCGGAATTCGGCGGCGTCGGTCAGGGCTGCATCGTGATCGACGGCGTCATGATTGGCGGCGGCCAGTAGTACGAATACGACCGCACCGGCGGGGATGGTCACATCCTGGATCCGCACCGGCTCCAGTGCGAAACGCCAGGGCGAGAACGGAAACGGTGGATGGATGCGCAACAGTTCCTCCACCGCGGCGGTGGCGCCGTCCTCGTCGCCGAGCAGCTGACGCAGCGCTGTCGTGGTGTGCATCGCGGTGATCGCGCCGTAGCCGATGCCGATGGCGGTGGACGAGATGCCGGCGCCGAGCAGCATCATCACCGTCGAGATCAACTCACGCTTATTGATGATCTTGTCGGCGTGGGCGCGATGCAGGGCGGCCAGGATACTGCCGGCGGGAGCGTCCTCGGGGTCGCGGGAACTGTCGATGATGATGTCGAGCAGGTCGTGGTACGTCTTGCGCATCCGCGCCGAGGCCGGGTCCGCGCGCGTGCCCAGTTCGCGACTCAATACGGCTGCGGCGCGCAGGGTTTCGTCGGGCATGCCCAGCACTCGCGCCATCACGATCTCGGGGACCGGACGGGCGAAGACCGCCATCAGATCGACCGTGTCCGCATTCGCGAACTCGGCCACCAGATCTCGGCACACCTGTTCGATCTCGGGCCGGCGGCGGTTGATCGCGGCAGCGGACAACTCGGCGCCCACCACAGCGCGCAAGCGTGCGTGCTCGGATCCGTCGCTGTTGAGCATATGCCGGCCTTCGACGACGAAAGCGTCTTCGGCGTAACGGTTTCCGCCGAGGCCGTGGGCCGGGTCGGTCATCCGGCGCAGGTCTTTGACCAGACGCCGATCCAGCATCGCCCGTTTACCGTCGGCGTAGCGGGTGATCACCCAGGCGATCAGGCCGTCGGGCATCTCGACGCGGACCACCGGCCCCTTCTTCCGCAGGACCTGGCACACCGCGTCGAACTCGCGCTGATCGGTGGTATCGGGGAACGGGAAACCCGCCGGGGTGGTGCCGCCGATCGTCGCGGTCATACCGACGCGGCCCGCGAGCTCAGCGTGTAGGCGATCAACTCGGCCAGGTCCTCGCCGGTGCGAACCTCGACGAGCTCGTCCTCGTCGATCGAGATCTGCCAGCGCTTCTCGCAGTTGACGACCGTCTGCACCAGACGCATCGAGTCGATGCCGGGAAGTTCGGTGAGCCGCACGGCCAGGTCCACCTGATCGGCGGGGCACCCGAGCAGGGTGGCCAGCTCGGTGCGCAGAGCCTCGGCGACCGCGGTGGTCTGGTCGGTCCTGGTCTGGTTGGTGACGGACTGGGTCATCACGAACTCACTTTCATCGATAACGGTGCGGCTGAGCGATCGGCGGACAGGTGGGCGCGGGCGAGTTCGGCGACCAGCGAGCGCTGCCACTTTCCGCTGGTCGTACGCGGCAACGCCTTGGCGGGGACGAGCAGAACCGACACCGCCGACAGGGCCAGCGCGCGCGAGAGGGCGCCGCTGATCGCGGCGATGAGCGCCGCGCCGTCCGGGCTGTCGGCCGGGTGCTCGCTCTCGGCGACGACGATCATGGTTTCGGCCTCGCTGTCGGCCACCGCGACGCAGTGGCCCTTGTAGACCCCGGGGACGGTGCGCGCGGCTTCCTCGACATCGTCGGGATAGAAGTTGCGTCCCGCGGCGATGATCATCTCCTTGACCCGCCCGACGATGATCAGCTCGCCGTTGTCGAGCAGTCCGAGGTCACCGGTGCGCAGCCGGCCGTCGATCACGGTGGCGCGGGTGATGTCCTCGTCACCGTGATAGCCTTCGGTGACCGAGGGGCCCTGGATCCGGATCTCGCCCACATATCCGTCCGGCAGCACGGCGCCGTCGAGTCCGGTGATCCGTACCTCGATTCCGGGGACCGGCACACCGACCGCGACCAGATCGCGGGCTTTCGGCGAGTCCGGCGTAACCGGCCGGCAGGGGCGGCCGGGGACGAGTTCGTCCCGGTCCACGGTCAGCACTCGCGGCGGTGTCCCGGGAATCGGCAGGGTGACCGCCAGCGTGGCCTCGGCCATCCCGTAGCACGGGCACATCGTGGACTCGGCCGCGCCGAGTGGCCCGAAGGTCCGCGCGAACTGGCGAACCGTATGTGCCCGGACCGGTTCGGCGCCGTTGAGCGCGATGCGCCAGCGACTCAGCGGCCGCGCGTCCAGGCTGTCGCCGAATGCCTCGCCGGCGGCAGCGATGAGTTTGTCGAAGGAGAAGTTCGGCCCGTTCGTGATCGTCGCGCCCACCGCGGCGATGTGCCGTAGTACCGTGGCCGGATTCTTGATGAAGGTCAGCGCCGAGAACAGATGCGCATCGTTGGGCGTCAGCAACGAACAGATCAGCGATACCAGGCCCATATCGTGGAACAGCGGAACCCACTGCACCAGAACATCATCGGAGGTCGTCGAGATGTGGCTGTTGATCGCGGCGACGCCGGAGATGAATTGGGCGTGGGTGAGCCGGACACCCTTCGGGCGCGAGGTGCTGCCGGAACTGAACTGCACCACCGCCAGATCATCGGGAGCTACTGGCGCCCAGGCGGTCCCGTCGCCATCCGGGTCCAGATCGTCGATATCGATCACCCGCAGTTCGGGCATGCGTGCGGCGAGCGCGAGCGCCACCGTCCGTCCGTTGCCCGCGGTCAGCAGCGTGCGGATGCCACCGGTGCGGACGATCGGCAGCAGATGCTCGGCGACCGGATCGGGGTCGAAAACCATCGGCGGCAGCGGAAGTGCCGTCACCGCGGCGCCCGTGCCGAGGACACCGAAGAATCCGGCGAGCCATTGCGGGCAGGTCGGCATCAGCAAACCAACGAGATCACCACGCGCGATTCCCGATTCACGCAGCCGGCGGGTGACCGGCCCGGCGGCGGCGGGCAGATCCCGATGCGCCAGCACGGTGCCGGTATCGACGAAGGTGACCCCGCGGTCGCTGCGGCGCAACCCGTCCAGTAGGTCGATCAATGTCCGCGGCCTGATCAACTTTCATTCCTCTCGTTCGCCGCGCACCAGGAGCATGGTGACGGTGAGGCCGATGCCGATATTGACGATCAGGCCGTATTCATCCGGGGCCAAACGTCTCTCGGTGCACAGATAATTCAGATTCGCCGCGAGATCACCGGCGAACAGATGTCCGGTGCGCGCGGACAGATCGACATATTCGGCCGCCGGCAACAGTCCGTGGAACATCGGGTCGACGAAATCGGGCGCCAGCCGGGGCCCGACGACAACCGACAGCCGCGGATCCTGGGGCTCGAGGTCGGCATCGGCGAACACCGCCCGAGCGACGGTGCTCACACATCGGCGCACCCGGAAAACATTGGTGGCCGCAGTGGCCGAGGCGCTCGGGTCACGGTCGGCCCAGCTCGATTCCTCGTCGGTGGCCGCACACGAGACCACCGATCGGATCGATAACGGTCCTGCCGCACGGGTCAACAGAACCGCGGTCGCAGAATCGGCCATCGCCGTCCCCGTTTCGGGCAGCCAGCTCCAGATGGCCTCCGGGCCGTGGGAGTCGGCGGTCACCACCAGGCTGTGCCCGATCCGCGGTTCGGTCAGCATCTGAGCCGCGGCGACCTGCAGCGCGATCGCGCCACCATTGCTCATCTGCCGAACCCCGAGCGACACAGCATTTTTCGCGCCGAGTCGCCGGGCCAGTCGGGGCGCGAACGTGCAATCGTCGGGGGTCGGGTCGAAGATCCACGAATGCGCGAGCAGTCCGATATCGGCAGGCGAAACCCCGCCGTCGGTCAGCGCGTCGGCACCCGCCGTGAGGGCCAGCGATTCGGCGGTCGGCCGGTCGACCGCCGGCAATGCCACCGTCGCCGCCCCGATATATAGTTGGCCATCAACCCGCATGGACGCGCCCGTTCCAGTCCGCCGCTACTTCGCTCGGAAGTTACTGACGGACGGAATGTTTCAGGTGTGAAGCGACTCGACGGTACCGGGCAGTAGACGTGGGCGTGCCGCCGGAGTGAATTTACCGTGTGCCCGAAACGGGGCTGTCAGTAGTCGTCGGGCGTCGTGTCCAGTAGGTCCCGAAGTTTCATGGTGGTATTCCAACTGCGGATCGTCATGGAACTGTATTCCGGTGTTCCCACGATCTGGCCGAGTCTGCTCCTCGTGCGCTGTGAGCTGAGTCGCTGCGAATAGATCACCCCGTCGCCCGGCCATACCTCGTCGACGCCGTCACGCGGACGGAATACCGACATCGCCCGGGCGCAGTCGATGCCCATCAGGAAGATCACGTCACTGTGGTAGGTCTGCGGATGCTCACCGAACCCGGGTGGCTTGTTGTCGGCCACGGCATGGAACTGCTCGCGGGTCAACACCCGAACTCTGATGAGGGCATCGTCGAGACCGAAGTTCGCGGGCAAGGCGTCCTCGATCCGCGCCGCGATATCGTCAGGATGAAGGTCGGTTCTCACGATCACGTTGCCGCTGGCGATCAGGGTCGAGACGTCGGTGAACCCGAGTGCTTCCAGGCATCTTCGCAAATCGGCCATCGGCACCTTGTTCTTGCCGCCCACATTGATGCCGCGCAGGAGTACCACGTAGGTCTTCGCGGTGGCCGGGGTGCCGATGTAGTCAACGGCCATACCGACCACCGTAACCGCCCGGCTCGTGCCCGCGTGATCGGATCCCATCGCCGACCCGGGCGCAGTCATGTTGGGCTATGCCGGTTGAAGTTGGCGGAATGTTCTCGGGCTCATGCCTTTCCAGCGGCGGAAGGCTTGCGAGAAGCTCGACACCTCTGCGTATCCGAGGCGGTGGGCTATCTCGGCGACCGGCAGGTGCTGGGTCAGGAGTAGTTCCTCGGCGAGTCGTTCGCGGATCTCGTCGACCAGCGCACGGTAGGAGGTGCCTTCCCGGGCGAGCTGATGACGCAGTGTGCGTTCGCTCAGATGCAGCACGCGGGCGATCGTTGCGGCATCGGGCGGGGAGGGCATCTGCTCGATCAGGATGTTGCGGACCTGTCCGGCGACGCCGGTTCGGGCACGGAGGCGGTCGAGCAGCTCGCGGCAGTGTTGCAGGGCGACCGCGGCAGTCTGCTCGTTCGCCTGGGGTAACGGCGCGTCGGCAATCTGGCCGTCGAAGGCCAGGATGTTCTCGGTGGCGTCGAATTCCGGTCGCATACCGAAGATTTCCTCGTAGCGCGCTTGTGTGTCGGCCGGAG
>JAFMQT010000491.1 GCA_017354515.1 Nocardia sp.
GGGGCGGGCGGGGGAGCCGGGGCAGCGACCGCGGTGCCGGTGGCCGTCGCGGCGATCACCAGGCACAACGACGCCGGGACCCACCGGCGTAACCGTCCGCGCTGTTGTTTGCGGATGGGAGTGGGTGTGGATGCCGAGCGGTGGCGATCGATATGCACGCGGGGCGCCTCCAGATTTCAGTTGTCTCATCGGTTGTCGGCCTCGGCACGGATATCCGAGCCGGGATGCCGGGCATCATCGCATGCTCGCCCGGTGACTGCCAGCGCTGCCGACGCCGGCGGCCGTTCGCTGCTAACGTCACGGTATGAAGGTGCAGCTGCGGCACAGCCCGTCGGCCACGGTCGCGCGTTGCTCATTGGCCGGCGGTGAGCCGTTGCGCGCGAAGACCGGTGCCATGGTGGCGCATTCGGCGGGGGTCGCGCTGTCGGCCAAGGCCGAAGGGGGTCTGCTGGCCGGCCTCAAGCGTTCGATGCTGGCCGGGGAGTCGTTCTTCGTCTCGACCTTCACCGCGCCGCCACAGGGCGGCTGGGTGGATGTGGCGCCCGCCCTGCCGGGGGATATGCTGTCGGTCCCGATCGTGCCCGACCGCCCGTTCTTCATCAGCCGGGGCAGCTGGATCGGCAATTCCCGCGATGTGCGGGTGCAGACCACCTGGGGTGGTTTCGCGAACATGTTCGGCGGTGAGGGCGGTTTCGGGCTGCGGGCCCAGGGGCAGGGTGAGGTCGTGCTGGGGGTGTTCGGAGCGATCGACACCTTCGAACTGGCGGTGGGGGAGCAGGTGACCATCGACAGCGGGCACGTCGTCGCCTACGACCTGGCCATGAAATTCGCTATCCGCCGGGCGGTTTCGGGCCGGTCGCTGCAGTCGTTCACCTCCGGCGAGGGGTTGGTGTTCGACTTCTCCGGGCCCGGCCGGGTGGTGCTGCAGTCGCGCAATCCGGGGGCGTTCGCGGCCTGGGCCGGGGCGGTCACCTCCTCCGGATAGTCCCGACTACCGGGCAGTGAGCAACCGGTCGATCAGCACGCGAGTATCGGGTACGAACGGCCAGTCCGGGTCGGCGAGCCGGTCGCGCAATTCGGCGTCGGTCCACCACCAGCCCTCGGCGATCTCCTCGGGTTGATGGGTGATCGGCCCGTCCCAGCGCACCTCGTAGGCGAACAGGTGGCACCGCATCGGCCGCCCGTCCCAGCTGCCGTCCCAGCTCACCCGGGCCAGCGGCGTGCCCGAATGACGCAGGGGTGCGGTGATTCCCAGTTCCTCGCGCAATTCCCTGGCGGCCGCGCGGGCGGGGGTCTCGCCGGGATCGAGCACTCCGCCGGCCAGACAGTCGTGCATGCCCGCGAACACCATTTTGGTCTCGGTGCGCCGATGCACATGGATCCGGCGCCCGTCGGTCGAGCGCACCAGCACCCCCGCACTGGCATGCCACAGGCCCTCGGCGTACACCACGGCGCGCTCGGCGCTGCCGATCTCGATGCCGTGTGCGTCGTACACCGCGATGATCTCGCCCATGGCCGCACCCTATGCCGCCCCGCGGATCGTCGCCGATGCGGGGATCGTGGTGATTCGGGCCGATGCTGCCGCCAGGGGGATGATGGAAGGAGTACGGCGAGGTGAACCCGACCGGAGGTGGTGCGTGATGGACATCGATCTGAACAGCGATCTCGGCGAGGGGTTCGGCGCCTGGTCGATGGGTGATGACGCCGCCCTGCTCGACATCGTGACCAGCGCGAACATCGCCTGCGGATTTCATGCCGGAGATCCGGTGATCATGCGCCGCAGCTGCGATCTGGCGGTGGAGCGGGGGGTCCGGATCGGCGCCCACATCTCCTATCGCGATCTGGCCGGATTCGGCCGCCGGGCGATGGCCGTGGCCCCCGGCGAGCTGACGGCGGAAACGCTCTACCAGATCGGCGCCCTGGACGCCTTCGCCCGCACCGCGGGCGACCGCGTGCGGTATGTGAAACCACATGGGGCGCTCTATCATTCGGCGGCCGCGGCGGAGGAGACCGCCGAGGCGGTGGTCGCGGCCCTGGCGGCATACGGGGATCTGAGTCTGCTCGGCCCCTCCGATTCGGCGCTCTCGCGCGCCGCCGAGTCCGGCGGTGTGCCGTTCCACGCCGAGGGCTTCGCCGACCGCGCTTATACGCCGGAGGGCCGGCTGGTTCCGCGCGGGCGCCCGGGTGCTGTGCTGAGCGAGGATGCCGCGCTCGAGCAAGCGATCTCGATCGCCGTCGACGGCACCGCCCGCACCCCGGACGGTGAGTCGGTGCCGGTACGAGTGCGCAGCCTGTGCGTGCACGGAGACTCCCCGGGCGCGGTGGCGATGGCCCGCACGATCCGGCGGACGCTGGCCGACAAGGGCGTCCGGTTGCGGGGTTTCGTATGAGCGGGGTGCGGGTGCGGCCCGCCGGGGATCGGGCCGTCCTGCTCGAACCCGCCGATCCCGAGCATCTCGGATCGCTCGTCGATCGGTTGCGCGCCGACCCGATCGACGGGGTCGCCGATCTGCTTCCGGCCGCGCGAACCGTGCTGCTGACCCTCGGTGCCGGTGTCGATACCGACACCATCGAAAAGCGCGTGCGCGCAATGGAATTCGGTGGTCCGGCGGCCGGCCGGCGATCGGATGAGGCGACGGTGACCATTCCCGTGCACTACGACGGACCCGACCTCGACGCGGTCGCCGAGTTCCTGGGCATCGACCGCGACGCGGTGGTGCACCGGCACACCGCGGCCGTGTGGGAGTGCGCGTTCATCGGTTTCGCACCCGGTTTCGGATATCTGCGCACCCCGGACTCGGATCTGACCGTCCCCCGGCGCGACCAGGCCCGCACCGGTGTTCCGGCGGGTTCGGTCGCGCTGGCGGGCGGCTACAGCGCGGTCTATCCGCGCCGTTCGCCGGGAGGATGGCAGCTCATCGGCCGGACCGGCGCGGTGCTGTGGGATCCGGAGCGCCCGAACCCGGCCCTGCTGCGCGCGGGCGCCCGAATCCGCTTCGTCGAGGCGCCTCGATGACGGCGGCGTGGACATCGGACGCGGCCGGTCGCGCCGGCGGTGGGTCCCCGAGCGGGCAGTCCGGCGGCCGGTTGCGGGTGCTGGCGACCGGGCCGCTCAGCACGGTGCAGGATCTGGGGCGCCCGGGCTGGTTCGAGGCCGGTGTGGGGGTATCCGGCGCTGTAGACCGGGGCGCGCTGCGGCTGGCCAATCGGCTCGTCGGGAATCCGGAATCGGCGGCGGGCATCGAATGCGTACTCGGCGGGCTGAGCGTGGAATTCGAGTGTCCGGCACTGGTGGCGGTCACCGGAGCACCGGTTCCGGTCACGGTCGGCGCCCGCCGCGAGCCGCCGGCCTCGGTGCTGCACGTCGAGGCCGGGCACCGGGTGCGAATCGGTACGGCGACAACGGGATTGCGCTGCTATCTCACGGTGCGCGGCGGGATCGACGTGGCGCCGGTACTCGGCTCGCGCAGCCGCGACACCATGGCGGGGCTGGGCCCGGAGCCCCTGAGTCCGGGCCAGTGGCTGCCGGTCGGCCCGCCACCGGCCGACTGGCCCGCCGTGGACCTGGCGCCGGTCCCGC
>JAFMQT010000492.1 GCA_017354515.1 Nocardia sp.
AGGATGTCGGCGCCGACCGAACCCAGCGCGACAGCCAGTGAACCGAGACTTCCTGGGCGATCCGGAAGTTGCACGCGAAGCAGAAATGACACGTGCTTGCCTTCCTTTCCTGTGCGACCGAGACTTTCGGACGGATACCCGCGTCTCGCAATACTTACACCCACAGCTTGCCACCGGCGACCCGAGCCGACCGGGGCGAGGTTTACCGACCCCATTGTCTTCCCAACAGGCTGTCTTCCCAACAGGCGAAGACGTGCCAGTGTCGCACGGATGCCGACGCGGCGGGGTCCCTAACGCGCGGCCTGATCGTTATCAACGGATGTGGTCCGCCGCCGGACCCGCGAACGGCAAGGATTAGGCTGCTCGTAGACGCGCCCGATGGGGTGCGCCCGCCGATACGCACCATCTGCCGAAAGGGGTTTCGCGGTGCCCGCCATCTCCCGCGACGAGGTCGCCCACCTCGCCCGGTTGTCCCGGCTCGCCATCACCGACGAAGAGCTCGATCTGTATGCCGGTCAGCTGGATTCGATCCTGAGCCACATCAAGGTGATCGCCGACCTCACCACGGACGTGCCGGCGACCGCGTCTCCGTACCCGGCCGTCAATGTCACCCGCCCGGACGAGCCCGCCGAATGCCTGACCCCCGAGCAGGCGCTGTCCGGCGCTCCGGCGGTCGACGAGCAGCGGTTCCAGGTTCCCCAGATCCTGGGGGAGGGCGAATGAGTATGGCCGAGCTGACCGAGCTGTCGGCGGCGGAGCTGGCGGATAAGATCCGCACCCGCGAGGTGTCCTCGGTCGAGGTCACCGAGGCGCATCTGGCGCGGATCGCGGAGGCCGACGGCGAGATCCACGCCTTCTTGCACGTGGCCGGTGACCGCGCCCGGGCCGTGGCCGCCGAGGTCGACGCCGCTATCGCCGCCGGCACCGTGGCCTCGCCGCTGGCGGGAGTTCCGTTGGCGCTCAAGGACGTTTTCACCACGACGGATATGCCGACCACGTGCGCGTCGAAGATCCTGGAGGGCTGGATCTCACCGTACGACGCGACGGTGACCGCCAAACTGCGCGCGGCCGGCATCCCGATCCTCGGCAAGACCAATATGGACGAGTTCGCGATGGGCTCGTCCACCGAGAACTCCGCCTACGGCCCCACTCGCAACCCGCTCGACACCAGCCGCATCCCCGGCGGTTCCGGCGGCGGATCGGCGGCGGCACTGGCCTCCCACCAGGCGCCACTGGCAATCGGCACCGACACCGGCGGATCGATCCGCCAGCCGGCTGCGGTCACCGCGACCGTCGGCACCAAGCCGACCTACGGCACGGTGTCGCGGTACGGCTTGGTGGCGTGTGCGTCCTCGCTGGATCAGGGTGGTCCGTGCGGACGTTCGGTGCTCGATACCGCGCTGCTGCACCAGGTGATCGCCGGCCACGATCCGCGCGACTCCACCTCCCGCGACGTCCCGATCGCCGATATGGTCGCCGCCGCCCGCGAGGGTGCGAAGGCGGACCTGTCCGGGATCAAGGTCGGTGTGGTCAAGGAACTGCACTCCGACAGCTATCAGCCCGGTGTGATCGGCTCCTTCGACGCCGCGGTGGGGGTGCTGAAGGAACTGGGCGCCGAGGTGATCGAGGTGTCGTGCCCGAACTTCGAATACGCGCTGTCCTCCTACTACCTGGTGATGCCCAGCGAGGTCTCCTCGAATCTGGCGCGGTTCGACGCCATGCGGTACGGACTGCGCGCGGGCGACGACGGCACCCGTTCGGCCGAGCAGGTCATGTCGCTGACCCGTGAGGAGGGGTTCGGCCCAGAGGTCAAGCGCCGCATCATGATCGGCACCTACGCGCTCTCGGCCGGCTACTACGACGCCTACTACGGCCAGGCGCTCAAGGTTCGTACGCTGATCGCGCGGGACTTCGACAAGGCCTATGAGAGCGTGGATGTGCTGGCCTCGCCGACCAGCCCGTTCACCCCGTGGAAGCTGGGCGAGAAGGTCGACGACCCGCTGGCGATGTATCTGTCGGACCTGTGCACGCTGCCGACCAACCTGGCCGGGCACTGTGCGATGTCGGTGCCGTCGGGGCTGAGCGCCGACGACAACCTGCCGGTGGGCCTGCAGCTCATGGCTCCGGCCCTGGCCGACGATCGGCTCTATCGGGTTGGTGCGGCGTACGAGGCCGCACGCGGTCCGATCGGCTGACTCGCGGCAGCACCGAGGAGACCGGGTCGCTATGAGCGGCCCGGTTCCGTCGTCTCACATGATCACGGGCGCGGCCAGGGCCGCCCGTCGAGCCGTTCGATATCGGTGTTGAAGCGTTGCAGATAGGCGGCGAAGCGGGCGATATCGTCGCTGGACCAGTCCGTCATCACCCGGCCCAGACCCTCGATATTGGCGGTGCGCTCGGCGTCCAGACTCTCCGAACCGGCCGCGGTGATCCGGAATTTGCGCGCCATGCCGCCGTCGGGGTCGGGGATACGTTCCACATAGCCCGAACGCAGCAGTGCGGCGGTCTGCCGGTTGAGTGTGGACGTGTCGAGCCCGAATGCCTCGCTGAGCTGTCCGATCGACATCGGACCGTCGATGGCGAGCCGGCTCAGGAGCAGATACGCGCTGCGGTCCAGATGTGCGCCGTCACGCCGATACCGGGGATGCAGGGTGTAGCGGCTGAGCAGCATGGTCTCGAATTCCACCAGGTTCGTGGGCTTATCCATGCCGTCCTTCCGCAATTTTACAGTTCTGACCTGCGAGAACCGGTATAGCATACGATCGCTTTACCGCTGGGCGCGGGCGCATGTCAGACTTAGCGGCGATGAGCTACCTACAAGCGATCGTGATCGGCCTGCTGCAGGGCGTCGCCGAACTGTTCCCGATTTCCAGCCTCGGCCATTCGGTCCTGGTCCCGGCGTGGATCGGGGGCAGCTGGAAGGCGCTCGTCACCGAGGGCGACTCGGCCTCCGGCACCCCCTATCTCGCATTCGTGGTGGCGTTGCACGTCGCCACCGCGGTAGCGCTGCTGGCCTACTACTGGCGCGACTGGCGCGACATCATCATCGGCTTCTTCACCACGCTGCGCACCCGGCGGATCGAGACCTCGGCGCAGCGACTGGCGTGGCTGGTCATCGTCGCCACGGTTCCGGTCGGCCTGATCGGTCTGGTGCTGGAGCACAAATTGCGTGAGCTGTTCGCCAAACCCATCTACACGGCGATCTTCCTGATGCTCAACGGTGTGGTGCTGATCGTCGGCGAGGGGATGCGGCGTCGTAACGCGCCGTCGCTGGCCGAATACGGTCGCAAATTCGCCGAGGACGAGGCGTTGGCGCAGGCCCGCGACCGCGGCGAGGTGATGGTCGAGGACGACATCGTCGCCGACCACGAGCGGCTGGCGGCCTTGTCGGTCAAGGACGCCGTCGGTATCGGCCTGGCCCAAACCGGTGCGCTGCTGGCCGGCTTCAGCCGGTCGGGTCTGACCATGATCGGCGGCCTGCTGCGCGGCCTGGACCACGAGGACACCGCGAAATTCGCGTTCCTGCTGGCGACTCCGGTGATTCTGGCGGCGGGTGTGCTCAAGC
>JAFMQT010000493.1 GCA_017354515.1 Nocardia sp.
GATGCCGATGCTCTCGTCCAGCAGCAGATCCAGCGCGATGCGCTGTTCGGCCGAGCGGCCGTGCAAACCGAACGCCTCGCGATCGCCGCGCACCAACTGCACCCGCTTGTCGGGGGTGACCCGGGCCAGGGCGCTGCTGGTCGCGCTCAGCAGCCGAATACCGGTGTGGCAGGGCAGATCCCGGGTCTCGTCGAGATCGATGACCGAATCGGCGAAGAGCTGGTCGATCCGGTCGGAACCGACCTCCAACTCGGTCATTCCGGTCCAGCCGGAGACGACCACGTCCTGGGCGTGGTACTCCTCGGCCGTCAAACCCACCGCACCGGCCTTGACGCGCAGCGGAATGTCCTTGGACACCAGCACTACCCGGTCTCCCTCGGCGGCGAGGTTGAGCGCGCACGCCAGGATGCGAGAGTCGTTGGTATCGGTCCGGAAACCGACGGGCAGCACATTCGGATCGGTGTGATTCAACTCCACCTGCATGGTGCCGCCCTCGGTGCCGATCGGAACCCGCTGATCGAGCCGGCCGTGGGCCAATCTCAGATCATCGAGGTTCCGCAGGGCTTCGCGGGCGAACCAGCCGAGTTCGTGATGGTGCCGTTTGGCCTCCAGTTCACTGATCACCACCAACGGCAGCACCACATGGTGCTCACCGAACCGTGTCATGGCCCAGGGATCGGACAGCAACACGGAGGTGTCGATCACGAAGGATTTACGTGGCGAGGTGCCGGCTCCCTTCCCGGAGCCTCCGCTCTTTTCGGAGCGGGCATTCGAGGGAGCGATGACGGAGCGTGCATCAGTCACGGTGGGCTCCTTTATTGTCCGTGCAGTACCCGCACGGACGTTCTCGCTGGGCCGGTCCGCCCCGGGGTCAAACGACCCGAGGGCCGGGCACCGGCCCCCTCGTACTGAATCTCTCAGGCACGATCAGGACCTCCCGGACGAACCACACTGACGCGGCTCGCACCTCGACGGTACCCACGAAATCCGATTCAGGTCTGCGAGACGCGATGCGTGTCGATGAATTCACAGTTAACGCAGATGGGTAGCTATTGATCAGCTAAGCGGTTGCCCGCGGTGACGCTGCGCTACCGCCTACGGCCCCGCCCGATTAGGCGCTGAGCTGGTCGGAGCCTAACCGTGCGGCGCCTTCATGGTGACGCTGCGCTACCGCCTACGGCCCCGCCCGATTAGGCTCGGCCGCATGAGTGATGTGGCTGAGCTGGAGAAGCTGTCGTCCAAGGAGCTCCACGATCGCGCGATCAAATTCGCTGTGCGGCACGGCGACGTCAGGTTCCTGTGGCGTCTGCTGGAACGGATTCCGGCGGCCGAGGCGGCCAGCGGTGACCTCGGCGAGAGCGAGGCCGACATCAAATACATCCTGCCCCTGCTCGACGACTATATCCACGCCGGTGACGGCAAAGTCGCCGAGGCATTGCGGCCACTGTACGTCGAGTATCTCAGCCGACGGGGCTGAACCGCACCCGCGTCGAGAAGCTCTGCCCCACAGCGATTTCGGAGAACCCAGATCACCGTTCGGTGGGGCGGCGTCAGCACGCCGCCCCACCGACCGTCAGCCCAGCAGCTTCCAGTCCTCGAGGCCCTCGTAGAGCGGAATATCCTTGGCCAGCTTCGACACTCGCGCACGCAGCGAGTCCAGGTCCGCGTTTCCGGCCAGCGCCGCGGCGATGATATCGGCCACCTCGGTGAATTCGGCGTCGCCGAAGCCGCGAGTGGCCAGTGCGGCGGTGCCGATCCGCAGGCCCGAGGTCACCATCGGCGGGCGCGGATCGAACGGAACGGCGTTGCGGTTCACCGTGATTCCGACCTCGTGCAGCAGATCCTCACCCTGCTGACCGTCCATCTGTGAGTTGCGCAGATCGACCAGCACCAGATGGACGTCGGTGCCGCCGGTCAGGACGGTGACGCCGTTGTTCTTGACATCGTCTCCGGTCAGCCGGTCGGCGAGAATTTTCGCACCGGACAGGGTGCGCTGCTGGCGGACCTTGAACTCCCCGGTACCGGCGATCTTGAGGGCGGCGGCCTTGGCCGCGATGACATGCATGAGCGGACCGCCCTGCTGCCCCGGGAACACCGAGCTGTTGAGCTTCTTGGCGAATTCCTGTTTGGCCAGGATCAGACCCGAGCGCGGACCACCGAGCGTCTTGTGCACGGTCGAGGACACCACATCGGCGTGCGGTACCGGCGAGGGGTGCAGACCGGCGGCGACCAGTCCGGCGAAGTGCGCCATATCGACCCACAGATGGGCGCCGACCTCATCGGCGATCTCGCGGAAGGCGGCGAAGTCCAGCTGCCGCGGATAGGCCGACCAGCCGGCCACGATCACCTTCGGCCGGACCTCGCGCGCCTGCTCGCGCAGCGCGTCCAGATCGATGCGGTGATCTTCCTTGCTGACCCCGTACGCGTGCACCTCGTACAGCTTGCCGGAGAAGTTCAGCCGCATGCCGTGGGTGAGGTGACCGCCGTGCGCGAGATCCAGGCCGAGCAACTTCTCGCCGGGGTTCATCAGCGCCATCAGCACCGCGGCATTGGCCTGGGCGCCCGAATGCGGCTGGACATTGGCGAAATCGGCGCCGAAAAGTTCCTTGGCCCGGCTGCGCGCCAGATCCTCGACGACATCGACGTGTTCGCAGCCGCCGTAGTAGCGACGGCCCGGATAGCCCTCGGCGTATTTGTTGGTCAGAACGCTGCCCTGTGCCTCGAGCACCGCGCGCGGTACGAAGTTCTCCGAGGCGATCATTTCCAGGGTGTCGCGCTCACGCGCGAGCTCACCCGCCATCGCGGCCGCCAGCTCGGGATCGAGTTCGGCGAGCGATTGGGTATTGACAGAGGGCGCGGTCGTCTGGGTCACGCGCACAGTCTAGGCGGTGCGCGGCAGGCCTCGGCAACCACCGCTAACCGAATCGCGGCGATCGCCGATAACCCCTTCGAGGACCGCAATACCGCGGTCCGGCAACTCCGAGACCCAGGTGAGGAGTGGAAATCATGGACCCGCAGCCGATCTTCGTCCCGCGCGATCCGTACCAGGCGCTGATGATGCAGATCAATCACCTGATCTGCACGATCGTCACCGGCGGACAATGCGTGTGGCCGATGTAGCGACCGGCGATCAGGCCGCCGACATCCGCCGCAGGGCGGCCGGGGTCAGTGGTTCATCCAGCAGCCGGCCGAAGCGATGCAGTCGCTGCTCGCCGTCACCGGCCTGATCCAGCCACCGGCTCAGCAGCCGATACCCCTCCACATAGGTGCTGATGTAAGCCCGCCACAGCGGTGAGGACAGGAACCGCAGGGACTGACGTGCCCGCTGCGGTGTGGTCAGACTCCACCGCTGCAGGAATGCCGCGACCTCGTCGGCGTCGCGGCCCCGATCGTGCAGCAGCAGCGCCGCGTCCTGGCGCACCCCCAGCAGTTTCGCCGAGGCCGTCGCCACCCGCTGAGCGCGCTCACCGTCGAAACGCAGGCCCAGATCGGCGTAGATCTCCTGCGCCCACAGTCCCCAATCCGGCCCGATCAGCGAGGTCAGCGCCAAGTCCGCGAGGCCCTC